>DIYE01000330.1:3222-5246 GCA_002428885.1 Alphaproteobacteria bacterium UBA6062 | reverse complement strand
ATGGGTTTCCTTTAAGGAAAGAAGCCGGTTTTTACGGATTTGCGACAGTCTTTCGGGGCTGGTGGTCAACCCCACGACCAGAGGCCTGTTTAAGGAAAAAACCTGATCCGGAAGGGGAATATGAGGCACAATCGGTACATTGGCCGTTTTGATCCCTCTATGAGCCAGATAAAAGGAGGTCGGGGTTTTTGATGTTCTGGAAACACCGACAAGAACAATATCCGCATCATTAAGGCCATCCGGCATCTGACCGTCATCATGGGCCATGGTATAATTCAGCGCTTCAATCCGGTCGAAATATTCCTGATCCAGCGTATGCTGACGCCCCGGCAGGTTCCGGCTTTCCTGCCCAAGAAAACCTGAAAAAGCCATCATCACCGGATCCAGAATGGAAACACAGGGAACCTTCAGTTTGCGGCAGCCTTTTTCAAGAGTGTCCCGCATCTCTTTATTGACCAGCGTAAAAAGAACGAGACCCGGATTGTGTTCAATGGAATCAAGGATATCATCCAGCTGACGCAATGTTCTGGTCATGGACCAGACATGTTCCATAGGCTCTGCTTTTTCAAACTGCACCAGGGCAGCCTTGGACATGGATTGCAATGTTTCACCGGTTGAATCGGAAACAAGATGCAAATGGAACACCGACATGAGAAAACACTCTAGGCTGTGGATAATGTGAATAACAGGGATAACACGGGGCAGGGCGGCAACTCAAAAACTTTTCTCCCATCCATCCCTGATTCCCCCTCCGGTTTTTCAGACCGTGAATAACCGTAAATCAACTTTTGTGGAAAATAGGGAAAACCGGTTTTGAAATCTCATCGTATAAAAGTTATCCCCGCAATCCACGGAATTAAAGATACTGCTGATCATGATTATTCAGAACTTATCCGGAAGTCTCATAAAAACTGGATTTTATCCCCGTAAATCCTGTAAAGACTGTGCATGAAAATTCATCCCCGTTATTCACAGGGATAAACAACAACTACTACCTATTTTTATAATTATATATTGAATGGGATAAGTTTACGGGAAGGAAAGACCGTGTCCTCATCACAAGCAAAGCGTATGATCAAAGCTCTGAACCGGGAGACACTGGACAGGCCGCCTTTCTGGCTCATGCGTCAGGCTGGCCGATACCTTCCTGAATATCGGGAAACCCGCGCAAATGCCGGCTCTTTCCTGGATCTTTGCTACAATCCAAAGCTGGCAGAAGAAGTCACGCTTCAACCGCTTCGTCGGTATCATATGGATGCAGCCATCCTGTTTGCCGATATTCTGTTAATCCCTGATGCTTTGGGTCAGCCCCTTGCCTACAAGGAGGGAGAGGGTCCTGTGCTTGATCCCGTTCGCTCGGCGGGTGAACTCTCCTCATTGTCCTTTGAGGCGCTCCATGACCGTTTAAATCCGGTTTATGAGACGGTTGACCGGCTTTCCTCCTCTCTGCCGGAAGACTGTACTCTGATCGGCTTTGCCGGGAGTCCCTGGACGGTTGCCACTTACATGGTTGAAGGCCGGGGATCCAAGGATTATGTGAACATTAAGAAATGGATTTATTCCGATCCGACCGGCTTTCAGGAACTGATGGACATCCTGATCCGTTCCACATCGGAATATCTTCTAAAGCAGATCGAAGCGGGTGCCGAAGTTGTTCAGGTTTTTGATACCTGGGCCGGTGTTTTGCCGGACCAGGAATTTGAAAAATGGGTGATTGAGCCGACCCGACGGATTGTCGAGGCTATCAGGGCTGTTCATCCGGCGTTTCCGGTGATCGGTTTTCCAAAAGGTGCCATTGGTAATCTTGTTTCCTATGTCAAGAAAACCGGCGTAACAGCCGTCAGTCTGGATGCGTCCACACCGCTTGACTGGGCAGCCAGGGAAATTCAGCCTCATGTGGCCGTTCAGGGTAATCTGGATCCCATTCTGCTGGTCAGTGGCGGACAGGCTATGGTGGACCGCATTCAAATGACCCTGGAAACCCTGTCAGGTGGTGCTCATATCTTCAATCTGGGGCATGGTAT
>DIYE01000330.1:2752-3148 GCA_002428885.1 Alphaproteobacteria bacterium UBA6062 | reverse complement strand
ATCTTCAATCTGGGGCATGGTATTATTCCGCAAACCCCGCCTGAAAATGTGGCACTTCTTGCGGAAACAGTACATAACTGGAAAAAATAGAGCTAGTTGGATATTTGGATATGGCGCGTAAGGCGGTTGTTCTTTTTAATCTCGGCGGACCGGACAGTCTCGAGGCGGTGGAGCCGTTCCTCTACAATCTGTTCTATGATCCGGCTATTATCCGGCTGCCGACACCTTTTCGATTTCTGATCGCCAAACTGATTTCCAAGCGGCGGGCGCCTATTGCCCAGGATATCTATCGTAATATTGGCGGATCTTCGCCGCTTCTCTCCCAGACTCAGGATCAGGCAGATGCCCTGTTCAAATCACTGCAGGATGACAGGGATGAATATAAGATTTTCATTG
>DIYE01000330.1:760-2670 GCA_002428885.1 Alphaproteobacteria bacterium UBA6062 | reverse complement strand
TAAGATTTTCATTGCCATGCGCTACTGGCATCCCAGAGCGTCCGAAACGGTTCGTGACGTTGCCGACTTTAACCCTGATGAAGTGATCCTCCTGCCGCTTTATCCGCAATTTTCAACAACCACGACCCGGTCTTCGGTTCGTGAATGGAAGCGCGAGGCGGAGAAGATCGGTCTGCAGGCTCTCACATCCACGCTTTGTTGTTATCCGGATGATACAGGTTTTGTTAAGGCTAATGCTGCGCTGATCCGAGAAAAACTGGCGGAAGTTGAAGGAGATCAACCTCGTCTGCTTTTTTCGGCTCACGGATTGCCAAAGAAAATCGTTGATGCGGGAGATCCTTATCAGTGGCAGGTAGAACAATCAGTTGCCGCCATTGTGAAAGAACTGGCAATGGATGATCTGGATTATCGGATCTGTTATCAAAGCCGGGTCGGGCCGGTGGAATGGATTGGTCCGGCGACAGAAGATGAAATCGAAGAAGCGGGTCAGGAGAAAAGGCCTGTTATGGTTGTTCCCGTTGCTTTTGTCTCCGAACATTCGGAAACGCTGGTTGAACTGGATATCGAATATGCGGAACTTGCCGAAGAGAAGGGCATTCCCGCTTATTATCGGGTGCCGACAGTCGGTATAGAACCAGCCTTTATAGAAGGGCTTGCCGAGCTGGTTAAGAAGCAGGGCGGCGGTAAAACCCAAAGTCTTTGCGGTAAAGCAATCTGTCCGAAAACTCTGGGTGACTGTGCCCTCTTGAGGGAATAGAGAAGATGGACTTTCTGGCGGATATATATCCCTGGACCCGTGCCCTGCATATTATTTCGGTAATCGCCTGGATGGCCGGTATGCTTTATCTACCGCGGTTGTTTGTCTATCACGCGGATGCGGAAACAGGGACTGTCCAATCGGAAACCTTCAAAATCATGGAACGGCGGCTGCTGCGCGGCATTATCAACCCGGCCATGATCGCGACTTTCTTTTTCGGTATTCTTCTTCTTATGACGCCGGGGATTGTTGACTGGGGTGACGGTTGGATCTGGGTGAAGCTGTCTGCTCTTTTTGTCATGAGCGGCTTTCACGGGTCTTTGTCAAAATGGCGTAAGGCTTTCGAAAAAGATGCAAATACCCGTTCAGCGACATTTTATCGGTATACAAATGAAATACCGACACTTCTGATGATTGTGATCGTTATTATGGTTGTTGTTAAACCTTTTTAAGGTGTTATGGGCTTAAAAAGGCGAAAATACCTCATATTTCCGTTGACTTGATGTTGGTAAGCTGGCATTTGTTTAGCCCACAGACCGGCATTCTCCCGATCTAACCGATAAGTCGTATTTATAGATCTCGCATTTATGACTATGGTTTATCAGACAAAAAAGAGAAATTGCGTTAGTGTAACGCCTGACTTCCCAGAAAAGTAAAATCTTACAGATCTTCTCGACCATATTGATCAAGTAGCGATAATCTTCAGAGATTTAAATGGATCCCCAAGAACTGAATATGAATCTTCAAGAATTGAAAAAGAAATCCCCGCCTGAATTACTGGCGGCGGCTGAAGCGCTGGATATCGAAAATGCTTCGACAATGCGTAAACAGGAACTGCTCTTTGCCATCCTCAAACAGAAAGCCGAAAATGGCGAGGAAATAACGGGTGGCGGTGTTCTTGAAATTCTGCAGGACGGCTTTGGTTTTCTAAGGTCGCCGGATGCAAACTATCTGGCCGGTCCCGATGACATCTATGTCTCCCCAAGCCAGATCCGACGGTTTTCCCTCCGAACCGGTGACACCGTGGAAGGGGAAATCAGAAGCCCGAAAGATGGAGAGAGATATTTTGCTCTCCTTAAAGTCCAGAAGATCAATTTCGAAGAACCGGAAAAAGCGCGTCATAAAATTAATTTTGATAACCTGACGCCTCTCT
>DIYE01000330.1:334-694 GCA_002428885.1 Alphaproteobacteria bacterium UBA6062 | reverse complement strand
TTTTGATAACCTGACGCCTCTCTATCCGGAAGAACGCATCAAGCTCGAAACACCGGATCCAACCAGCAAAGATATTTCATCGGCCCGGGTCATTGACCTGGTTTCCCCGCAAGGGAAGGGGCAGCGCGCCCTGATCGTGGCGCCGCCCAGAACCGGTAAGACGGTTCTTCTTCAGAATATTGCAAATTCCATCACCACCAATAATCCGGAAGTCTATCTGATCGTTCTTCTGATTGACGAACGGCCGGAAGAGGTGACGGATATGAAACGCTCCGTAAAGGGTGAGGTAATCTCCTCTACCTTTGATGAGCCGGCTTCCCGCCACGTTCAGGTGGCTGAGATGGTGATCGAAAAGGCCAA
>DIYE01000330.1:0-265 GCA_002428885.1 Alphaproteobacteria bacterium UBA6062 | reverse complement strand
ATGGTGATCGAAAAGGCCAAGCGACTGGTGGAGCATAAGCGGGATGTTGTGATTCTGCTCGACAGTATCACCCGCCTGGCCCGTGCTTATAACACTGTGGTGCCCTCCAGCGGTAAGGTTTTGACCGGTGGTGTTGATGCCAATGCCCTGCAGCGGCCAAAACGCTTCTTCGGTGCTGCCCGGAATATTGAGGAAGGCGGATCCCTGACCATCGTGGCAACCGCTCTGATCGATACGGGCTCCCGCATGGACGAAGTGATCTTTG
>DIYE01000060.1 GCA_002428885.1 Alphaproteobacteria bacterium UBA6062 | reverse complement strand
CTCCACGACCCGGGCCGCCGTTTTTTGCGGCAGGATAAGGGTCACTTCCGTATCGGTGACGGTGACGTCTGATACTTCAAAGGTGCTTTTGTGGGGCAAATCGCGGATAACAGTTGCGATTTCCTCCACGGGAATAACGTCACCGTCCAGAACAGCACTGATGCGATCACTGAACCGCTGCAGGTCAGCAAGATTGTCGACCGTTATCTCTTTTGCATTGGCCAGATATTCATCCAGTCGGTGGCTGAGTGGGGTCAGGCCCGGCAGATTAACAGCTTTGGCTTTCAAGCGAAGGTTCGAGGCGTCTTGCGCCAACAGGACAGCGGCCTTGTCCGGTGCCAGTGTTCCGCCCCGGATCTGCTGCATACGGACTTCAAGGCCGGCAACAACATCACGAGCCTCGTCCAGGGCTTCCATTTCATACTGTTCGTCAAGTTCGGCTTCGGACAGGATTTTCATACGCGTTTGGCCTTCAGGAATTAATCAAGTGCGTAAAATTTACGCTCTTTTTGTTAATCAATTCCTAAAGGAGCCTGCGTATCAGTGGCGAACCATCAGAGGATAAATTTCGACAGATCGGAATCTGTGGTCAACTGACCCAGATGGTTGCGGACATATTCCGCATTGATTTCGAGATCGGTATCCGGTGTGTCCGTCGCTGTGAAGCTAATGCTTTCGAGGACTTTTTCAAGGATCGTATGTAGCCGCCGAGCACCAATGTTTTCGACGCTGGCATTGACGTCCGCTGAAATAGTAGCGATTTCCTCAATGGCATCTTCGGTAAAGGTCAGCTTCACCTTCTCCGTGTCCAGCAAAGCAATATACTGCTTTATCAGGCTGGCTTCCGGCTCTGTCAGAATGCGTTTGAAATCCTCTTTTGAAAGCGGTTCAAGCTCTACCCGGATCGGCAGGCGACCCTGAAGTTCCGGCAGCAGATCTGCAGGTTTGGCGATGTGGAAAGCGCCTGACGCGATAAACAGAATATGGTCCGTTTTAACGGTGCCGTATTTGGTATTGACGATGGTGCCTTCGATCAGGGGCAAGAGGTCTCGTTGCACGCCTTCACGACTTACATCGGCACCCTGCCTGTCACTGCGAGCGCAGATTTTGTCAACCTCATCCAGAAAGACGATGGCATCATTTTCCACGAGAGTACGGGCATCATGAACAATGCTGTCTTCATCCAGCAGCTTGTCACCTTCCTCATCAATCAGGACAGAATAGCTTTCAGAGACGGTCATTTTGCGCGGCTTTGTACGCGGTGCGCCCATTTTGCCGAAGATGTCATTGAGGTTGAGCATCCCCATTTGGGCACCAGGCATTCCGGGAATGTCGAAGGTTGGCATACCACCGGAGCTGTTATCGACGACATTCAGCTCGATTTCTTTGTCATCCAGGGATCCTTCGCGAAGCATCTTGCGGAATTTCTGACGGGTATCGCTGGACGCGTTTTCTCCGACCAGAGCATCCAGAACCCGTTCCTCCGCTGCCAGTTCGGCTTTGGCTTTTACTTCCTGGCGCTGTTGTTCGCGGATCATGTTGATGGCAATTTCCATCAGGTCGCGGATGATCTGTTCCACATCCCGACCGACATAGCCGACCTCGGTGAATTTGGTGGCTTCGACTTTCAGGAAAGGAGCGTTGGCCAGCTTGGCAAGACGACGGGAGATCTCTGTTTTACCGACACCCGTCGGTCCGATCATAAGAATGTTTTTCGGCAGGACTTCCTCGCGCATATCTTCTGACAGCTGCTGTCGCCGCCAGCGGTTGCGAAGGGCAATGGCAACGGATCGTTTGGCATCGCTCTGGCCGACAATATGCCTGTCCAGCTCATAGACAATTTCGCGGGGGCTGAGATTTGACATAGTGTTAGAGTGCTTTCTGCTTAATGCTTTCGATGGTGAAATTGCGGTTTGTATAGACACAGATATCTGCAGCAACTTCCATGGCTTTACGGGCAATATCCTCGGCTTCGAGACCATCGATATCCACCAGGGCACGGGCTGCGGACAAGGCGAAATTGCCGCCGGAGCCGATGGCGATAATACCGTCCTCCGGTTCCAGAACATCGCCATTTCCGGTGATGGTCAGGGAAACCTCTTCATCGACAACTGCCATCATGGCTTCCAGACGTCGCAGATATTTGTCGGTCCGCCAGTCCTTTGCGAGTTCCACGCAGGCGCGAGTCAAATTGCCTGGATGCTGTTCCAGTTTCCCCTCCAGCCGTTCGAACAGGGTGAAGGCATCGGCGGTCGCACCGGCAAAGCCGACGATAACATTTCCGCCGGCCCCGATCCTCCGGACTTTTCGGGCATTTCCCTTGATCACAGTTTGGCCAAGGGACACCTGCCCGTCACCGGCGACCACGACCTTGCCGTTTTTACGAACTGACAGGATGGTCGTCCCGTGCCAGCTTTCCATTTTTTCAGACATAAGAAGCGTCAATCTTTCAAAGAAGTGTCTTTCTGCATGACGATGTAACCATTTTCAGCCGGTGGTCAAGACCCTTGGCTTCCATGGAAAGGTGAGTCGCCCTTTCACAAATCACGCGGTAGAGCGTCTCATAGGCCTAGAGCATAATGCAGTGATACTCAGGAGATAGCCATGAATAATCCGGTGACTGATCCGAACCTACAGGGCGAGCAAGTCAATAATCTGCGGGCGATTTTTGAAATTCTGTCCTATCTTCTTGTTGACGCCCGGCAGGATGGACATAAAGAACTGGCGGATCGACTCGAATTTACCATGAATTATGTCGAACAGAAGCTGTCGGAAGTCAATCGGGCCCGGACTGTCCCGCCGGTCAGCGTTGATAATACCGGCAATCCGGTCGTAACAGGTTCCTGATTTTCCGAAGACCTCGGTACCGCTCTGTACTTGGATTTACAGGGACTTCCTGCTATACCCTCGCGTGACTGAATTTACTGAAAGTGCGCCGGGAAGGAATTTTCATGCGTGAGGGTCGTACGCAACGGACAACAAACGAGACCAAGATTGAGGTCAGCCTTAATCTTGACGGGTCTGGTAAATATGATGTGAAAACCGGAATCGGTTTTCTCGATCATATGCTGGAGCAGTTGTCCCGACATAGCCTGATGGACCTCACCGTGCAAGCAGAGGGTGATCTGCATATCGATTTCCATCACACAACGGAAGATACCGGTATTGCCATTGGGATGGCCTTTGCGGAAGCGCTGGGGGATCTCAAGGGCATCCGGCGCTATGCGTCCGCCTATATTCCCATGGATGAAACCCTGACTCGAGTAGCGCTGGATATCTCGGGTCGCCCCTATCTGATCTGGAAGGTGGATTTCAGCCGGGACAAGCTGGGGGATATGGATACCGAGCTGTTCAAGGAATGGTTCCAGGCCTTTGCCCAGGCGGCGGGGATTACCCTGCATGTGGAAAATCTGTATGGCGAGAATAATCACCATATTATCGAGAGCTGTTTCAAGGCCCTGGCCCGTGCGCTCAGGGATGCGGTAGAGATCGATCCGAGACGGGCCGATGCCATCCCGTCAACAAAAGGGGTGCTGGGCGGAAGCCTCTGAGGGCTCGTAGGCCGGCAAAGTCGGGATGCATACCTACTCGATTTACTATCGGAAAGATCTGCCGCTGGACGGAAAAGGACTGGTTATCGTCCGGGAAGCCTTTAGCTGGTTTGCTCTTCTGATTCCCCTGCTCTGGGGACTTTGGTATCGGTTGTGGCTGTTTCTTCTGCTCTATCTCGCCATCAGTTTTTTTCTGCAAACGGTTCTGGAAGCCTTGCCGCTATCCGGCGAACTGATGTTTTTGATGGCTCTTGGGAGCTGTCTGATCGTCGCTTTTGCGGCGCCGTTTATTCGAAGTTGGACCTATGAGCGGGCGGGTTATCAGGAACTGGAGCCGGTTTTGGCAGGATCCCGTCAGGAGGCTGAACGGGCTGTGCTGGAATATTTGAAAGAGGTGCGGAAGACAGACCAGGAGCTTTCGCAGAGAGAAGAGGACCTGTACGGCAGGCAGGTTACAGGTAAAGACGATGATTACAGTTATTGATTACGGTTCAGGCAATCTGCGGTCTGCTGCCAAGGCATTTGAGCGGGCGGTGCGGGAAACCGGAACGGATCATGCGGTCGTTGTCACCAGTGATCCGGAGGAAGTTGCGCGTGCTGACCGGATTGTGTTGCCGGGCGTCGGCGCGTTTCGGGATTGCCGGGAAGGGCTGATGGCCCTGGACGGCATGTGGGATGCCCTGGAGCAAGCCGTTATCCGCCGGGCTGTACCGTTCTTCGGTATTTGTGTCGGCATGCAACTGATGGCGAGCCGCAGCCTGGAATATGGTGAAACCCCTGGCTTCGGCTGGATAGCCGGAGATGTTAAAGCTCTTGAGCCGGTTGATCCGTCTTTGAAGATCCCCCATATGGGCTGGAATGAACTGCGTGTAGAGCAGGATCACGCGTTGCTGAACGGTATCAGCAACGGCGATCATGTCTATTTCGTTCACAGCTACCATATCTCTGCCCATGCCAGCGAAGAGGTGCTGGCGACAGTGGAATATGGAGAGCCGGTAACGGCCATTGTCGGGCGGGATAATATGATCGGTACTCAGTTCCATCCGGAAAAAAGCCAGGAAGCCGGGTTACGCCTGATCGGCAATTTCCTGCAATGGAAACCAAAGGGGTAAGCTTTATGTCCGATAAAACAAGCCGGATCATCCAGCAGCCGGTTATTGAGCTGATGACGGAACTCTCTGCTGCGGATATGCATGACCTGTGCGAAGCAACCAACCAGGCGATCCTGGACGGTAATGGATTTGGCTGGCTCACGCCGCCGGAACGATCTGTGCAGGAAGCTTACTGGAAAGGGGTGATGACCATTCCGGTAAGGGAAGCCTATTGCGCTCGGCTGGAAGGTGGGATTGTCGGCTCTGGACAGCTCGTGAAGCCCTTTTCGAACAATGAGGCGAGTGCCCATATCGCCCATATATCGACCTTCTTTATTGCGCCTTATGCCCGCGGGCATGGTCTGGCGATCGGTCTGCTCTCCGTTATCGAGCAGTCGGCGGCCCGGCAGGGCTTCAAAATTCTTGAAGTTGATGTACGGGAAACGCAGACGGCGGCAATTTCGCTGATCGAGAATAACGGTTTCGAAAGATGGGCGACCAAGAAGAAATACGCCTGGAATGGCGAGCGATTTGTTGACGGCTACTACTATATGAAGGAGCTGCAGGAGGTTTCCGAGGAATGAATTTATATCCGGCAATTGATCTGAAAGACGGAAATTGTGTCCGCCTGCTGCGCGGTGAAATGGATGCCGCAACCGTGTTTAACAATGATCCTGCCGATCAGGCGGCTGCTTTTAAAACAGCCGGTTTCAAGCGTATCCATCTGGTCGATCTCAATGGCGCTTTTGAAGGAAAGCCTGTGAATGCCGGTGCCGTTGAAGCCATCCTCGGCGCAACGGACGTTCCCTCCCAGCTGGGCGGGGGGATCCGGGATCTTGCGACGATTGAGATGTGGCTTGAAAAGGGGATCAGCCGGGTCATCCTGGGGACCATTGCCCTGCGGGATCCGCAGATTGTGAAGGATGCCTGTAAGGCCTTTCCGGGACGGGTTGCTGTCGGTATCGACGCCCGGGATAGTATGGTGGCGGTTGAAGGCTGGGCTGAAACCAGTGAAACATCGGCTCTTGATCTGGCCCGCAAATTTGAAGATGCCGGTGTCGAGGCGATTATCTATACGGATATCGACAGGGATGGCGCCTTGCAGGGCGTCAACGTAGAGGCAACCCGGGCTCTTGCCGAGGCTATTTCTATTCCGGTCATTGCGTCTGGCGGCGTTGCTTCCATTGAGGATATCCGCAACCTGCTGGCAGTTCGGGAAAGCGGTATTGAGGGCGTGATTATCGGCCGGGCGCTCTATGACGGCCGGATTGACCCGGCCGAGGCATTGGCGCTTGTGGAGAAGGCGGATGCTTAAATCTCGGGTTATCCCCTGCCTTGATGTGAAGGACGGCCGGGTTGTTAAAGGGGTCAATTTTGTTGACCTGATCGATGCCGGTGATCCGGTGGAGCAGGCGCGGGTCTATGACGAACAGGGTGCCGATGAGCTTTGTTTCCTCGATATCACCGCGAGTTCCGACAACCGGGATACCATTTATGATGTGGTGAACCGTACAGCGGAGCAGTGCTTTATGCCGCTCACCGTTGGCGGAGGGGTTCGGACGGTGGAAGATGTGCGCAAATTACTGCTGGCCGGGGCTGATAAAGTTTCGATCAATACGGCAGCGGTACACCGGCCGGAATTCGTCCGTGAAGCGGCGCAGAAATTCGGGGATCAGTGTATTGTCGTGGCGGTTGATGCCAAGCAGACCGCTCCCGGGAAGTTTGAGATTTTCACTCATGGCGGCCGCAACCCCACTGGCATTGATGCCGTCGAATGGGCAACACGCATGGCTGAATACGGGGCCGGGGAAATCCTGCTCACCTCCATGGATCGCGACGGAACCCGGGAAGGGTTCAATATTCCACTGACGCGGGCGGTTGCAGATGCTGTGCGTATTCCGGTTATTGCCTCCGGTGGCGTCGGAAATCTGGACCATCTGTCGGAAGGGGTTCTTGAAGGGCATGCCACGGCGGTTCTGGCAGCCTCCATCTTCCATTTCGGCGAATATTCCATCCGCGAGGCCAAGGAAGCCATGCGGGATGCCGGCGTCGCTGTTCGTTTGTAGAAAGAGGAAAAGATGAGTAGTCAGACTGAAATCCTGGACCGTCTTTTCGAGACGATTGTGGATCGCAAGACAGCCGATCCGGACAGTTCCTACACAGCTAAGCTTTATGCCACGGGAGCTTCGAAAATTGCCCAGAAAGTGGGTGAAGAGGGCGTGGAGCTGGCCCTGGCGGCTGTTCAGAAAAACCGGGATGAGATCATCTCGGAAAGCGCCGATTTATTGTATCACATATTTGTTCTCTGGGCTGATGCAGGTGTTGATCCTTCAGAGATTTATTCAAAGCTGGCGGAGCGGGAAGGTCTGTCCGGTCTGGATGAAAAAGCTTCCAGAAATAAAGGATAAGGTGGCAGTATGGGTTACGATAACGACAATATCTTCGCGAAAATCCTGCGAGGCGACATCCCCAACAAAACCGTTTATGAGGATGACGCGATCCTTGCCTTTCACGACATCGCTCCGAAAACCCCGATACATGTCTTGGTGATCCCAAAGGGTGCCTATGTGGATATGGACGATTTTTCGGCTAACGCGAGCGCTGATGAGATCGGACGGTTTTTTGCAAAAGCCGGCGAAATTGCGCGGGATTTAGGCGTAGCGGAGAGCGGTTATCGCCTGGTGACCAATAATGGCGAGAATGCAGGCCAGATCGTTCCGCATTTCCATGTTCATATCATGGGCGGCCAGAAGATCAAGGAAGGCAGCATGGCGCGCGGGCTTTAGGAGGCTTTGGCTTCTGAAGAAGGCGCCGACAGGTCGGCTGCATTTTCGATGATATGGATGGCCAGTGGTTCGTTGCGGCCCCGGACCATAACCTCTTCCGTTTGGGAGGTGCCGTCAAAACCGGCGGCTTTCGCAACCCTGTCCGAAAAGATCAACTGGCTGCCATATTCCTTGTTCATGGCTTCCAGTCGGCTTGAGGTATTTACGGCATCGCCTATGGCGGTGATGGAGGTTGCTTTGCCATATCCCATTTCGCCGACGATGACAGAACCCATATGAACGCCGATGCCGATGCGTAACGGTTCCCCCAGATCCGACTTCAAGTTTTTATTCATAATTGCCAGTTCCCGGGCCATGGCTTCTGCTGCTGCCAGCGCTTTTTTTGCCGCCTCTTCCGGGTTGTCTTCCAGGCCGAACAGCGCCATGACGCCATCACCGATGAATTTATCGAGATGGCCGCCCGATTTTTCGATGGCTTCCCCCATATGGCGGAAATACTGGTTGATGACGAAAACCACGTCATAGGGTAGTTTATGTTCGGAAAATTTTGTGAAAGAGCGCAGGTCGGCAAACAGGATGGCGATGTTTTTTTCCTGCCCCTGCAGGTAGCCGGGCCTTGAAAAGGACTGGCTGGGGCTGGCTTTGGCCGGCAAAAGCGGCGCAACAGACAGATCCGCAATCGGATTTATTTGACAGGCCAGACGGGTTCCCTCGGCTGCCCCCACTCTTTTCAGCACGGCAAGTTCCCTGTCAGATGGCGGAGCGAGAGTGCCTTCGCCGCTAATAATCCTGACCCGGCAGGTGGAGCAGCGGCCACGTCCCCCACATACGGCTGCATGAGGGATACCCCCCAGCTGACTGACTTCCAGGACGGATGTTCCCGGAGCTGCCTGGATTTTATTACCGTCCGGATAGGTGATTTCGATAAGCTTTCGGCGCTTGAAATGAATGACCCAGAAGACACGACTGAGGAGCAGAAGAATCAACAATCCGATCAGTATCTTGTACCCCGTGTCCCGAACGTTCAAATACCATTCCTGGGCTCCAGATGGAGCATTGATGCTCTCAAAAAAGGCCTGCTTCCAGATGGGGTTCTGCAATAGGACTTCCATTTCATTGGCGCTGTTGACAAAACCTGTCAGCGCAAGAACTGGAAGGATTAGAGCGGTGCTGTAAAGGTAGGGAAAAGCCCTTTCGTACCAGGGCTTCAGCCTTAGCCAGAAATGTAGTCCAAGACAACCGTGCAACCAGGCGACCACGGTTCCGATGGCCTGCAAGAGCCCCAGAAGCGGTTCTGAAACCCAGATGCTATAGAGAACATAGGCATAGCTGTCATGTATGCCGAGAGCTTCGTGGGCCGCCCGCGTACCGATGAAATGGCCGATCAGCAAAGGCGGGATTGCCAGCCCCATAACAATCTGCAGAATTTCCTTGGGCGGGATCCGCCGGTAGGAGCGATGGGCGAGCAGTTTGGCAAATACCAGCAGGAGGTGGATAACGGCTGCCAGCAAGAGGACGATTGTCCCAAGAGTATCCCTCCAGATCGATGTGAAAATCGACCGTCCCCATTCAAGGGCGTCAAGAGAGATCAGGCCAAGAGAGTGATTGATCAGATGCAGGAGCAGAAAGGCCATCAACACGAGACCGCTATAAAGGCGCAGCGTTCCCGCTCTTGGCAGGTAACGCTTTTCCCGTGTCTTTAGCTCATCCGACTCTGTAGCGGTCATCCCGCCTCCCGTTTAAGTAACAGAGAATTTGGGAGTTGGCGGCCTTGCTGTCAAGTCCTCAGCGTTTTCGGAGTTAGAGCCGGCTGGCAATCAGCTCCTTAAGAGAGGTTTCCGGTCGGGCGCCGATATGGCTGATAATTTCTGCCGCTGCCAAAGAGGCTATCCTGCCGCTGTCAGCCAGGCTATACCCGTTCGTAAAGCCGAACAGGAAGCCGGACGCATAAAGGTCTCCGGCACCGGTTGTATCCACCACATCGATGCTGGTATCGGCTTCAATCAGAAGAGTGTTATCGCCTTCGACGATAACGGATCCTTCCTTGCTGCGGGTGACGCAGGCAATTTCGACTTTGCTGCGGATGGCTGACAGGGCTTCTTCCAGGCTCTCGGTCTGATAGAGGGATCTGATCTCATCCTCATTGGCGAACAGGATATCAACACCACCGTCGATAAAGTCGATAAATTCATCCCGGTAGCGATCCACGCAGAAGCTGTCCGATAACGTCAAGGAAACCCGCTTGCCTGCTTCATGAGCGATTTTTGCCGCCTTTCTAAAAGCAGCTTTCCCGCCTTCAGGGTCCCACAGATAGCCTTCCATATAGGTGACTTCTGAGGCGGCAATCATCTCCGGATTGATGTCTTCCGGCCCAAGTTCGACACAGGCGCCCAGATAGGTATTCATAGTTCGGTGAGCGTCCGGTGTTACCAGGATGAAGCTGCGGGCTGTTGCGGCTCCGTTTTCACTTTTAATCGTTTCAAAGGTGACACCGGTTGCCTG
>DIYE01000286.1 GCA_002428885.1 Alphaproteobacteria bacterium UBA6062 | reverse complement strand
TGAACTCCGCGCAGAAAGAAGTTCGAAAACCATCAAAGCGGCTTCCGATGAACTGGAAGCGAAACAGCGGGAGCTGGGGGCATCGGCAGATCAGTCCCGCCTCAAGATCCAGACCGCTATCGAAGAAACCATGCGCCTGCATCAGGACTTCCTGGCGACAGCAGAGCGGGCAACCCTGCAGGCCCGGCAATCGGGCGAAGCCGCCCATTCCCAGACAGCGGAACTTGCCAAGACGGCTGAAAGAGCGTCTGCAGAGTTGCGGGCGATGGGTGATCAGGCCCGGGATCAGCTTGATACCCTTGAGCATACGGCCATTAAGGCCAGTGAGGAAAGCAGCCGTCTTGCTGATCGGGCAGCCCAGAATATTGAAAATCTGTCCAGTGCCAGCGAGGGCGCTAATGAAAAACTGGATATCCTGGCGGGCATTGCCGAAAAAGCGCGGGAACATGCGGAGGCTATGGAGAAATCCCTGCGAGATGAAACAGCCTCCCTGGCCGAAGTGGCGCGCCAACTGGCGGACCGGGCCGAGGAAGTCCGCAATACGCTGGGAGACCGGTCGAAACTCCTACAGGCGACCAATCATCAGGCTGATGTCGCAGGAGAAGCTTTCAGGCGGAAGACTGTAGAACTGGCGAAGGCCAGTGAACTGATGCTCAGCGGGATTAATCATGCGGACCAGGCGCTGGAGCGGCATAAGTCTGAAATCGAGAAAACGCGTCATAAGGTCCAAAGTGATCTGGAATATGTCATGAGCAGCATGACGGATGCGAGCCGTGAGGCAGGCGCTATCGGAGAGAGGGCGACCCATGCTTTCCGGAGTAAGGCGATTGAATTGCTGAACTATTCCAAACAGGCAGAGGAAGGGTCCAAAGCCCTGACGGAGCAGTTTGAACAGCAGCGTCAGCGACTGGAAGTAACTGCCAAGCAGGTTCGGAACTCGATAAATGAAACGGCAGAGATCTTGAAAACAGAAAGCGGAAACCTGCGGGAAACCACCTCTGTCGCTGCTGAAGAGGCCCTAATCGCCAGCCTGAAATACCAAAAGCAGACGGATCGCCTGAAAGAGGCTGCGGCTGCCCTTGAAAAACAACGGGAAGAAATCGACGATAAGCACCAGGCGGAGGCCGGGCAGGCTTACCGGAAATCGGCCTCCTTTATCCTCGACAGCCTGCATTCCCTGTCCATCGATCTTGCCCGCAATATCGATAACACGCTGCCGGATGATCTCTGGAAACGCTATCGTCGCGGAGAGAAGAGTATCTTCACCAAGCGGCTTGTAAAAAGCCGGGATGCCGACAAGATCCGCAGCCTGTATCGTGAGAACGGCGATTTCAGGCGCTATGCGGATCAGTATTGTGAAGCCTTTGACAGGTTGCTGAAAGAGACCGAGGAAACGGAATTTTCAGAACTCCTGGTCGAAACCTATATGAGTTCGGATATCGGAAAGGTTTTCCTGATGTTGGCGGATGCCCTGGATTCAAATTCTTAAGGCCCGGAGGCTTCAGCACTTTCCGTATCAGAGGGTAGGGTGCGGACAACGCGGGTTACCAGGATTAAAAAGATAACGGTGATGGTGCCGCCGATCAGCAGGGGCATGTCATAATCGACAAATTCAAAGAAGGCTCCGCCCCAGAGCGGCCCGAAAACACGCCCCAATCCTGAAAAGCTATTGGCTATACCGAGGGTGCTACCCTGTTGTCCTTTGGCGGAAACAAGGCTGATGAGCGCTGAATGGGTGGGGTTCAGAATGGCGATCCCCAGGCTCATTAAGGTGATGGCGACAATAAACAGGCTGAAATGAAATGCCATTGTCGTTGCATACAGACCCATAACCAGAAGACCGAGGCCCACCAGCAGCAGTTTAGGTTCTCCCAGCCATTTGGTCAGTGGGCCGATCAGCCGGCCCTGGACGATTACCAGAATAATCCCGATATAGGCAAAGCAGTATCCAAGATCCTTTGGTGTCCATCCATAGTTACGCTCCGTCCAGAGAGGAAACAGGGTTTCTACCTGACTGAAGACAAAGCTGACGATAAAGAAAGAACCGATCAGCCAGATCACGGCCGGTGATGCTGTGATGACGTTAAACTGTTCTTTTATAGGAAGCCTTACGGTTTCCCTGGCGGCCGTTTTGTCGTCCTCTGACAGGCTTTCCTTCACAGTAAAAAAGGCCAGGATCAATCCCAAAAAGGAAAGACCGGCGGCCAGGAACATCGGGGATTGAAAGTCGGGGTTAGCAGGGTCATTGCCGACCATAAAAGCGCCGATAGCGGGTCCGAGAGTAAAGCCAAGCCCAAAGGCTGCACCAATCATCCCCATGCCTTTTGCCCGGTTTTCAGGGGTTGTAATATCGGCAATGATTGCCTGGGCCACTGAAATCTTCCCGGAGGCAATGCCGCTGATGCAGCGGGCCAGGATCAGGACAGCAAAACTTTCTGCAAGGCCCGTCCAAAGATAGGCAACAGCGCTCACCGCCAGACAGGCCAGAAAAACCGGGCGGCGACCGATGCGGTCAGATAAGCGTCCCCAGATTGAGGAAAACACAAGCTGGAAAACAGAAAAGCCGGTTGCCAGCCAGGTGACCATAAAAGCCGTTGCGCCATAATGCTCCGCATAAAAGGGCAGGAGCGGCAAAATAACCCCAAACCCGACCAGGTCCAGGAAAATTGAAAGAAACACGGCTGGCATAATATTCCATCTCAGACATATAGAGTGTTTTATTATTAAAAGGATCACTCCAAGCATTGATCCTATCCGAGATTTATCTGATTGACGAGTTGAAGATCAATAGTTTCCGCGATACTGTGCCACTTAGCCGCAACCCGGTCATAAATAAAGAACGATAATATCAGGGCCAGACACATGGATAATTTGAAAGGCAAAGTTTCTTCGGTTCGGGATATCGAGGAGATTGAAGCCGTTTCTCTTGAAGAGCGTTATCCTGAAAAAAGTACCTATGATATTATCAAAAACGCCGCGGACCTGCACGGGGATCAGGTTGCGCTCAGATTTCTGACGGACTGCACGGCTGAAGAAAACCCCTTTGATATCAGTTACCGGGATCTGCTGTTTAAGGTCAATCAGACGGCCAATATGTTTCATGATTTTGGCCTTCGGCCGGGAGAGGCCGTTTCCTATCTCCTTCCAAATATTCCGGAAGCGCAATATACCATCTGGGGAGGGCAGGCTGCCGGTATCGTGAGCGCCGTGAATTACCTGCTGCGTCCGGAGCAGATTGTTGAAATATTGAGAGCAACTAACTGCCGGATGCTGGTTGCCCTGGCACCTATGGACGGTTTCGATATTTGGGAGAAGACACAAGAGGTTCTGCGGCAGATGCCGGAACTGGACGTTGTTTTCCAGGTTGGCGGGGCCGGAGAGCGTGACGGCAAGATTATTCCCTTTGCCGAAACCATGGAGGCTTATCCGGGGGACCAACTGACAAGTGGCCGGATGATCGGCGAAGATGAAATCTGCGCTTATTTCCATACGGGCGGTACGACCGGTTCTCCGAAAGTTGCCCAACACATCCATCGAGGTGAGGTCTATGAAGCCTGGGCCACTCAGTATCTGTCGGATTATACGCCTGGAAGCGTTGCTCTCGTGGGCTTGCCGCTTTTTCACGTGAATGCCGTACTGGTCAGCAGCCTGGCGGCGTTCAAGGCGGGTTCGACGGCTCTTTTCCTCAGTGCTGCCGGATTTCGTCACCCGAATGCCATCCGGAATTTCTGGAAGATTGTCGAACGATACAAGGCCAGTCATTTTGTAGCTGTTCCAACCATCTATTCAGCGCTTTTGAACATCCCTCTTGATGGTGCGGACGTTTCTTCTCTGCGGTTTGGAACCTGCGGTGCGGCCCCCATGCCGCAGGAAGTGATCCGCAAATTTGAAAGCGTGACCGGTATCGCCATCATGGAAGGTTACGGCCTGACGGAGGGAACGTCCGTGTCGGTCTGTAATCCGGCGGCGGGTGAGAGACCCGTCGGATCCATCGGCATCCGTTATCCTTATCAGGAAGTGGCGGTCAAGAAGATTGACGAGACCGGCAAAGCCGTGCGTGACTGCGATATCGGTGAGGCCGGGAGCATTTGTATCAAGGGTCCCAACGTTATTCCCGGATATTTGCAGGAGGAGTTTAACGACGGACTTTTCCCTGAAGAGGGATGGCTCAATACCGGTGATCTTGGATATATTGATGAAAAGGGCTATTTCTGGCTTTCAGGCCGGGCAAAGGATCTGATTATCCGTGGTGGTCACAATATCGATCCGGGAATGATCGAGGAATGCCTTCATACACATCCTGATGTCCTGCTGGCGGCCGCTGTTGGCCGTCCGGATGATTATGCCGGTGAGATCCCGGTTGCCTATGTGCAGCTCAATCCGGGGAGCACAGCGACAGCGGCAGATCTTAGAGCCTACGCGGAGGAAAAAATCTTTGAACGTCCGGCACTGCCGGCTGAAATTATCCTGATCGATGCTATGCCGGTCACGGCGGTTGGCAAGATCTTTAAGCCCACCCTGCGCTATGACATTATCAAAAGAAAGTTCATCCCTCTTCTGAAAGATATTGAGTCGGAGGGTATCTCTTTTGACGTAAGCGTTGGCGCCGAAGGCAGCCACGGGATCGTTGCAGATGTAACGGCTACTGTAGCTGCAGGCGTCTCTTCCAGTGACATTGAGGAAAAAGTCAAAGATCTGCTGGGCGTGTTTGCCGTCAAACACAGGACGACGATCCGCGAAGCCGCAGCATAACTGCAATTCTTCATAATCCTGTAGGAGAGACCGGCTGACAAACAGGCATCGCCCTCCAATATGCCTGTTTTGGACATTTACGGTAGGCGGAGAGGGCATGGTGAAAAGCGGGACAAAGCAGGGAGCTGGAACGGTCAGGCTGATCTACATTCTGTATCTGCTTGCCATCGTAAATGGTATCACCGGTCTTATTGGTTTGCTGATAGCCTATATTTCGAAAAGCGGTGCTCCGAAATGGATGGAGTCTCACTATCGTTTCCAGATCAGAACGCTATGGATGACCGTATTGTTTGCTGTACTCGGAGCACTGACGGCATTTATCGGAATTGGATTTCTGATCCTGTTCGGACTTGTTGTCTGGTATGTCATTCGTTGTATCAAAGGTTTCCTGCTGGCGGGGCAGGGTAAAGCTTATCCGGATCCTAAGACATGGCTCTGGTGAGACTGTTCGCGGGATCTGAAAGTCCTTTATAAACTCAATGGTTTAATGGTTGGCAACACCCGGATAGCTCCTTTATACTCCGTATCAGCTCAATGACGATTGGAGGGAGCATGACTGGGGACGTTACAGAACAGGTTGTGGAAGAGGCCAAGGCGCGTGGCGCCACAAAAATGGCGCAAGTTGTTTACTTCCTGTATCTGGCTAGCATTATTTTTGGTATCACGGGTCTGATCGGCGTGATCATGGCTTATATCAACAAGGGCGATGCTCCGGAATGGGTTCAGACTCATTACCGTTATCAAATCAGAACATTTTGGATCGGATTACTGATTGCTCTTATCGGAGCTGCAACAGCCGCCTTCTTCATCGGTATGCTGATCTTACTAGGCTGGCTGATCTGGTTTATCATTCGCTGTGTTAAAGGTTTGAAGCAGCTTGGGCAGAACGAACCTGTACCGGATCCCGGAACATGGCTCTGGTAAGTTAGATAGAATACTGAAAAGCCCGCTTCACAGAGCGGGCTTTTTTATTGAGTGGGGAAACAGGTGTTCTCAGACTTCCAGTTTGGCGACGACCTGGCCTTCTTCAACCGGATCCCCTTCGCCGACCAGAATTTCCACAACTTTTCCGTCTTCCGGTGCATCCACCGGAATTTCCATCTTCATGCTCTCCAGAATGATGATGGCATCATCTTCATCCAGGGCTTCGCCGACCTGGGCCTCAATTTTCCAGACCTTGCCGGCGATTTCACTTTCCACATCAATGATGGCCATAATACCTCCGCTGTTTTTCTTTTTATTGCCAGAGCATATTTTCACATGCGGGCGGACAAGGCTAAAGAAAAATCAGGAGGCGAGTTTGCCGCGTGATGCTTTTTTCCGCTCATGCGGGTCCAGATGCCGTTTGCGAAGACGAATATGATTAGGCGTGACCTCGACCAACTCGTCATCATCAATATAGGCAATGGCCTGTTCCAGGCTCATTTTCCGAGGAGGAGTGAGGCGTACGGCCTCGTCGGAACCAGCCGCCCGGATGTTGGTCAGCTGTTTTGCTTTCAGCGGATTAACTTCCAGATCATTGGGGCGGTTATGTTCACCCAGCACCATGCCTTCATAAACATCAACACCGCTTCCGATAAAGAAGGCACCGCGGGCTTCAAGGTTCCAGATAGCAAAAGCAACGGATTTACCGGTGGAGTTGGCAATCAGGACACCGTTTCTGCGGCCCGGGATCTCTCCCTTATGGGGAACATAAGAATGGAAAATCCTGTTCATGATACCGGTTCCCCTGGTATCGGTCAGGAACTCTCCGTGATATCCGATCAGGCCACGGGTCGGGCAATGGAAGGTTACCCGGGTCTTGCCGCCGCCTGAGGGGCGCATATCCGTCATCGTACCTTTGCGAAGGGCAATTTTCTCGACAACCACACCGGAAAATTCCTCATCCACATCGACGACAACCTCTTCCAGCGGCTCCAGCGTGTCTCCGCTGTCCTCGTCTTTACGGAACAGGACCCGCGGACGGCTGATGGAGAGCTCAAAGCCTTCGCGCCGCATGGTTTCAATCAAAACACCGAGCTGCAATTCACCGCGGCCCGAGACAATATAGCTGTCCGCTTCCGGACTGTCCTCGACACGGATCGAGACATTCCCTTCAATTTCCTTCATCAGGCGATCACGGATCACCCGGCTTTGAACCTTGTCGCCATCCCGGCCGGCCAGAGGTGAGGAATTAATGGCGAAGGTCATGGAGATGGTTGGCGGATCAATCGGCTGAGCGTCCAGCGGAATAGTTTCTTCCGGTGTTGCCAGCGTATCGGCCACGGTTGATTTTACCAGACCTGCAACGGAAACAATGTCACCGGCCCGGGCTTCATCAATCGCTTCGCGCTCCAGACCTCTGAAGGCCATGATTTTTGTGGCGCGGGCATCTTCTATTTTATCGCCGCCCCGGCTAAGGCCTTTAACCGGATCATTGGTTTTCAGAACACCGGATTCTACCCGCCCGGTCAGCAGGCGTCCCAGATAAGGGTTGCTTTCAATGGTGGTCACCAGCATCCGGAACGGAGCCTCTTCATCCACGGTCGGTGCGGGGACGTGGTTGGTGATCAGTTCAAACAGCGGGTCCAGGTTGTCCTTGCTGTCGCCAAGATCCTTAACGGCCCAGCCTTCTTTCGCAGAAGCATACAGAACCGGAAAATCAAGCTGTTCCTCATTGGCATCAAGGGCAACCAGAAGATCGAAACATTCGTCCAGAACTTCTTCAGGGCGGCCGTCGGGGCGATCCGCCTTGTTGATCAGAACAATGGGTTTCAGTCCCAGTCCCAGGGCTTTTTGCGTTACGAATTTGGTTTGTGGCATGGGACCTTCGGCAGCATCCACCAGCACGACGACACCGTCGACCATGCTCAGGATCCGTTCTACTTCGCCGCCAAAATCAGCGTGGCCCGGCGTATCGACAATATTCAAACGGTAGCCGCCCCATTCCACGGAAGTACATTTGGCAAGAATGGTAATGCCGCGCTCCCTCTCAAGGTCATTGGAATCCATGGCCCGTTCGGCCACTTGCTGGTTTTCCCGAAACGTCCCGCTCTGTTTCAAGAGGCCGTCAACAAGAGTGGTTTTCCCATGGTCAACATGGGCGATAATCGCAACGTTCCGGATTTCCATGATATCTTTACATTCGCTAATTTAAAGGCGCGCCAGTATAACGGCGGCAATCTGTTTGGCAAGCATGCCTGTCTGGCCTGCTACATATAGATAAATGAGAGATATTACAACGGAATTAACGGCTTTCGCCTGCAGGGCGGGATTGCAGGACGGCGCTGACGATGATCATCGTAATGCCGAAGCTGCTGATCAGACTGACAATCTCGCCAAACAACCAGTAATCATAGAGGGCGGCAAAAACCGGTGTGACATACATAAAGGGCGCCACAAAACTGGCATTTCCACGCTTCATACTCTGGATAAAGCAGGATTGACCGGTGACCATGGTTGCTCCTAGTAGCGCCAGCAATCCCCACTGCAAAGGCGAAGGAAACGTCCAGAAAGCTAAGGCGATTGTGACTGAAACCGTGGCTCCTATCCCGTTATTGATGATCAGGATGCGAACAGGATGTTCTGTGTCCGCCAGTTTCTTGATGAAAATCATTTCCATGCCCATGAAGCAGGCAGAGACAAAAGCGATGAGGGCCGCTGGTTGAAAAGCATCCATCCCGGGCCTGGTAATCAGTCCCATACCGGCGAAGGACAGGAGAACCAGAAGCCATCGGCCCGCCGGAATAACCTCGCGCAGGATAAAGACAGCGAGGATCATGGTGATGATCGGGCTGAGGAAGGAAATGGCAGTTGCATCCGCGAGCGGCATACGGGCGGCAGCGGCAAAGACGGCGCTGACACCCAGCCAGCCACAGATTGATCTTCCGACATGGAGTTTCCAGTTAGCTTTCCTGAAGGATGGGCGTACCAGTAGCGCGACCGGCATCAGACACAAGAAAGCAAAAAAGAACCGGCCTGCGGAAATTTGAAACGGGTGCAGGGCAGGTCCAAGCATGTCGTTGCCAAGAGCTTTGGCAATCAGCGAGGTAACTGCAAACAGACTGCAGGCGGCTACCATAAAGAGGGCGCCGATCAGGGATTGTCGCCTGGCACTATGCTGTGCGCTTTCCATAATCAGAAGAGGTTATCCTGCATGTCAAAGGTAGTGTCATCGGTTTTTGCGAGCAGAGCGCTCCAGGGATCGATCCGGCAAAGCTCATACCGGAAGAAATACTGACAAGTCCGGATTTTACCTTCATAGAAATCCCGGTCACTTCCATCCGGATCTTGCTTAAGTTTTTCCGCACTCACAAGGGCCTGTTCCAGCCATTTCCAGGCGATCACCATATGACCAAACATGTCGAGATAGAGGGTGGCATTGGCTAGAGCCAGATTGACCTTACCCTGCTGCATGACCGCTCCGATGGACTGTGTTACATCCACAATCTTTTTCGCGGCCTGATCCAGCGAGTCCGCAAATTCTGCCAGTCTGTCAGTTTTCCGTGCGGAGGCTGTTGTCTCAGATATTTTACGGATCAGAAGCTTCAGGCCGGCACCGTTATTCATCATGACTTTGCGGCCAAGTAGATCAAGCCCCTGAATGCCATGAGTTCCCTCATGAATGGGATTAAGGCGATTATCCCTGTAATACTGTTCGACAGGGTAATCCCTGGTGTATCCGTAACCACCGAGGATCTGGATGGCATGTTTGTTTGCTTCCAGGCAAAACTCACTGGGCCATGACTTTACGACAGGTGTCAGGACATCAAGCAATAAAGAGGCTTCTTTCACTTTAGCATCATCCGTCCCGGTTTTCTCCTCATCAACCAGGCGAGCCGCATAGAGGCATAAGGATAGACCACCTTCTACCGCGGCTTTCTGGGCCATCAGAAGGCGCTTGATATCCGCATGTTCTATGAGCATCAGTTGCTTTGAACTGGCATCCTTCCCATCCGGGTGCCTTCCCTGGGGGCGGTTGCGGGCGTAA
>DIYE01000118.1 GCA_002428885.1 Alphaproteobacteria bacterium UBA6062 | reverse complement strand
CCCCATACCGGGTGCCGATCGCCCGTCTGGCTGCTGCTCAGGCAGCGTTGGGTGTTAGTAGAGAATCAGAAGCCTGATAATCCTAAAATTTTGACGGAAAGCCCGGCCCAGCGCCGGGCTTTTTTGCATTTTCAGCCGTGTTTTGCAGGAAAATGTGAATTAATTTTATATTAACCATAAAAATCCATGGATTTAGACTGTTTTCCCCATTAATAGAATTAATATTCTAATTCTATTAATGGGGATTAAAAATGGATTTATTGAAAAAGGTACGAACTGGCCTCTTGGGTGTCGGTTGTCTTTTCCTGTCTATACCTGCAGCTCAGGCTGTAACTGTTGATTTTCGGGATGACGGGACATTTTCCGCACCATCTTTTAGTCAGGATGGTGTTACTCTGACAGGTTCCGATGATATTTATATGTTTAACCTGAACGGCGTCGGCGTTGTTGGCGGAGTTTTTGACAACGTCGTTGACGGCGGTGAATGGTTAAAGATCAGCTTTGATATGCCTGCTGAAAATGTGTCTTACTGGATTGGTAGCGCCGGACAGTCAGGAGGCAGTGCGCCAGGCAGAAGGGCGATTGATATCTACGGTGTCGGGAATACGCATCTTGGAACATTTTCCGAAGATGGGGCAGGGACAACCGATCTTTCCGCTCTGGTTGGCGGTGCGATCATCGAAAGTTTTATGCTGACAACTGAAGCGGTTACCAGCTTCCGCTTCACAACTGTAACCTATGATGCTGCCAATATTTCGGCAGTACCGCTTCCGGCAGCTATTCCGCTTTATGCTTCCGGTATGGCGATCCTCGGTTTTCTGGGATGGCGTAGGAAGCGCCGTTCTCTTTGACGACAATCAAGCTGATCGAAGAACCCGGCTTCCCGGCTGGGTTTTTGTTGCCGGGGTGATCAAGCGCCAGACCTTAAGGGAGATACGGAGCTTTAAGAAGCTGTTTCTGTCCAACTGATATCCAGCGGTTTCAGGGCTTCCAGATAGTCTTCCCGGGTAATAAATCCCATACAGGGAAAAGCACCCCGGTCATACAGTTTATCCTGCGCCAGCTTCCGGGCCAGCAGGATCGCAGGCATACAGGGGATAAAGGGACCGTCACCGGAGCGCGCCGTCAGATCAAAGCGGATTGTTTCCGTATGGCCTTCAGAGACCTTGCCGGTGAGTTCCATAAAGAAGCCGCTATTGGCACTGCCAAAGGGATCAAACAGGTAGGAGAGCTTCAGCATCAGTCCGGCGGCTTTTTCAAGACGGGGGATCAGCCCAACCCGAACAAGCCAGGAGATGCCGAACAGGGTCCAGTGCAGAAAGGGGATTTCCAGCCCGGCATAGAAACGAATGGTCTTCAGATCCGGATAGCGCACCGGGAAGAGAGCCAGATCGGGGATGTCGCAATTGCCAAGATACCGTTTGCCGAGTGAGGAGAACTGACGACTGTGCAAGTCCTGCCAGCCGTAAACTCTCTGTTCCTGTCCGTTGACGCGGGTCGAGAATGCCTTGCCTGTATAACCAAGAATGGCGGCTGTTGTCGCGAGGCCTCGGTTCGTCTTCTGGGCTGTTGTGATGCCGTAATGGACACTCTCCAGGGACGCAAACCGGTTTCGGTAGGTGTCAATCAGGGCGGATGTCAGGCAGGGAACAGAGCTGGCACCGCTGATCACGAGAAGGTCGGCTTTTTTCGCCGCCTGATCGAGAGAGCTGATACCGGCAACGAAGTTCCGCCCATCTGCCAGATCAATATAATGGGCTCCGATGGCTATACAGGCTCGCGCCACCTCATATCCCTGGGATTGAAAAGGACCGGATGTATGGATAACGATATCGGGGGCGAGACCCTTTAGTCTCGTTTCGAATTCCTGACTGATATCGAGAGAAACGCCCTCCGCATTATTGGCCGTTTCCAGGTTCTCACAGAAAGTTCGGGCCCGCTCCTCGGAACGACCGGCAATGATAAGCTGAATACCCTGATGATCTGCCAGTGACCTTGCGATATAGCTACCGAAATTCCCGTATCCGCCGATGATAAGAACCCGCTTCATTCCGCCTCTTTATCTGCCATTTTGAAGGTGCCGGTATATTCATAGAGCAATCCCCAACGGGGATGGGTGAGGATGGCTTTCATTCCGAAATGGTCGTCATCAATGGCCCATTCTTCCCCATAGCCTTCCCCCATGAGCCAGGTCAGGGGCAAGGGAATGAAGTGACCGAACAGAGACAGGACATATCCTCTATGTTTCAGTCGGACCCGTTCTTCTTCCCAGGCATATCGGAGCCGCCAACCCAGGCCAAAGCCCATAATCTCGACCAGATCTCCGTTCGAAAGCACTTTCATTCTGGACAGAAACCGATAACGGGGCTGGGATTTGAAATCGAAATGCCGGTCAAAATGAAAGGCGGGAACCTGACCAAGACAGTAAAAGCGGACCTGAACCGGGACATCTTTCTCGTTACCAGGAGGAACGCCGCGTAAAAGCCTGAAAAGCGGACGAAACCATTTAAAGATCCCCCGGCACATGACATCCAGCGTTCCGGTTGTCAGCAGGGTGTCCTTACTAAAAGGGCGGACATCATAGTGTTTTTTGAAAACCGGTGGCAAGCTGTCCCAGTCATCGCCAAAAATCGGCTTAAAAAACGGCTCTTGCGCCCGGCTCAGATTATCGATTTGATCCGCGCCCCGGCGCCTTAACAGCCAGTTGCGTGTTCCCCGCATCCAGGGATAGGTGAGGGTGGCAAGATGGTCGGACCAGAAGAGGCTTTTCAAAAAGAGTGAGAAGGGGTGACGTCCGTCCCCGTATCGCGCCATAAATTTAAGCGCACCCTTGCCATGATAAAAGGCACCGTTCGCATAAATAATCATGCCTTCATCAAGGCTGAGATGTCGCTGATTGATCTCCCGGATCAAAGGGTGGTCTGTTTCTTCGCGGGCATTGATCAGATGAAGGGAGCCAAAATCCCGACGGATACGCAACGCATGTGCGGCGGAGGAACACAGAGGGCACTCTCCGTCATAAATGAACCAGGCACCACTGCCTTTTTCAGAAAAATCCGTCATACCGGCTTTATGACCATCAGACCGAATATGGCGACCAGTCCGCCAAAGGCCGGCCACCCCAAGATAAACCAGAGGCGGAACAATCTGTGATAGTCTTCAGGCAAAGGGGTATCTGTCTCCAGACTATGGCGGACGATATTTCTAAGACGGATCTGGATCCACACGACAGGAAGCCAGCAGACACCAGCCAGCAGATACAGGCCATAGGTAATAAGCAGCCACAGATCTGAAAACTCATAACCTCCTTCCTGTATAAGCCAGAAGCCGGTCAGCGGCTGAATAATGACAGCCGGGGCCGTAAACAGGGAATCCGCCAGTACCGTATTGCGGGCGGCAAAATACTTTTCGTGCAGATTATCGGTGAAGCGAGCCCGAAACTTGAAAAAGGCAATCCCGGCGCCTGTTCCAAACAGAACAGTGGCGCTCAGGATATGGGCGACTTTTACAAGCGGGTAAAGCTCCATGTCAGACCCTGATTATTCCACGATAATCGCCGGACCTGTTTCACTCAGGCTGGCTTCGATGCGATCCTGAACCTTGGCGGCCAACGCCTTGTAAATTGCGGCATGTTCCCCGTCCGGTTCCGTTGCTGTGACCGGTGTGCCAGCATCGGACGTTTCGCGGATCTGCATATGCAGGGGAACTTCACCCAGGAAATCAACCCCAAGCTCTTTTGCTGTTTCGTGCGCACCGCCATGGCCGAAGATATCGCTTCTGTCGCCGCAGGACGGGCAGAGGAAGTAACTCATATTCTCGATAATGCCAAAAACCGGCACATCAACTTTCCGGAACATGTTAAGGCCCTTTCTGGCGTCCAGCAGGGCTATATCCTGAGGGGTCGAGACGATGACCGCCCCTGTCAGCGGAACCCGTTGCGCCATGGTCAGTTGAGCATCACCGGTTCCGGGCGGCATATCGACAACCAGAACGTCAAGCTCGCCCCATTCCACGTCAAACATCATCTGCTGCAGAGCGCTCATGACCATCGGGCCGCGCCAGATCATGGGTGTGTCTTCCTCCACCATAAAGCCCATGGACATGACTTTCAGGCCCCATTTCTCCATGGGAATGAGCTTCTTACCGTCATTGGATTGAGGTTTACCGGAGATACCCAGCATCCGGGGCAGGGACGGGCCGTAAATATCCGCATCCAGCATACCAACATTCAGTCCTTGAGCCGCGAGACCCAATGCCAGATTAACAGCACAGGTGGATTTACCCACACCGCCCTTGCCAGAGGCAACGGCGACGATAGCCGCAACACCGGGGACTTCCGGTTTTTGCTGCGGCTGTTGTTGTTGCTGCGGAGGCGCCTTCGGGGCAGCGGACTGCCCGGCGGATTTTTCAGCCGTCAGAACCGCGCTGACGGATCGGACGCCGTTCATGCCGAAAACCGCCTGCTCACATTCTTTTCTCAAGACTTCCATCTCACCGGCATCTGCCGGATCGATCTCAAGTGCAAATCCCACATTGCCGTCTTTTACAGCCAGACCGGTTACCATACCGAGCGAGACCACGTCCTTGCCGGACTTTTTCTCGATAATGCGGGAGAGATGATCCAGAACAGCTTTTTCGGTTATGTCGCTCATTTCTTGAAAACTCCAGTTTCGACACAAAATGGGTATACATGATACGCAATGCAGGTACATTGCAGAAATCTACAGGGTGTCATATAACCCTTGTTACAGAAGTTAGCAATTTTGCTGGATAACGAGAGGAGAGATTATCCATGCCTTGGAATAATCAAGGTGGTAACGGTGGAGGTTGGCAAGGCGGCGGCGGAAACCGCGGGCCTTGGGGACAGGGACCGAGCGGTCAGCAGCCCCCCAATCTTGAAGATATCATCAAAAAAGGTCAGGAACGGATCAAGGATACTCTCCCCGGCGGCGGCGGTGGAAAGCTTGGCTTTTTCATCATCGCCCTGATCGCTATTGTCGTTTGGCTGGCCAGCGGTTTTTACAAAGTGGAAACCAATGAGCAGGGCGTAGTCTTAAGATTTGGTCAGAAAGTCGCCATTACTCAACCGGGCCTGAACTACCATCTGCCTTATCCGATCGAAACCGTTCTCACGCCGAATGTGACGAAAGTGAACAGTATCGAAGTCGGGTTCCGGGCAAATACCCGCGGCGGTACAACACCGATCACGGCGGAAAGCCTGATGTTGACTGGTGATGAGAATATCGTTGATATCGGCTTCACGGTTCTCTGGAAAATCAAGGATGCCGGTGAGTTCCTGTTCAATGTTGCTGACCAGGAAGGAACCATCAAAGCTGCAGCGGAAAGTGCGATGCGTGAAATCGTTGGCCGAACTAAGCTTCAGAGTGCCATTACGGAAGGACGCCTTGCTATCCAGACTGAAGTGACACAAAGACTTCAGGAAGTGCTGGATGTTTATGGTGTTGGCGTTGAGATTACTCAGGTTCAACTCAAGAACTCCGATCCTCCGGGTCAGGTCATTGATGCTTTCCGGGACGTTCAGGCGGCCGAGGCCGATAAAGAACGGACGCAGAATGAGGCGCAGGCTTATGCCAACGACATCATCCCGCGGGCCCGTGGTCAAGCAGAGAAAATGCGTCAGGAAGCTGAAGCGTATAAGCAACAGGTGATCGCGGAGGCAGAAGGTGAAGCCGCCCGTTTTGTGGCGATTTATCAGGAATATGCAAAAGCGCCATATGTGACCCGTCAGCGGATCTATCTTGAAACCCTGCAGGAAGTGTTCAAGGGCAAAAACAAGATCATTATCGATAATAAAGGTGGTGGTCAGGGGGTTGTTCCTTATCTTCCGCTCAATGAACTTCAGAAAGGGAGGACAAACTAATGGGTAAGACAGTTTCAACAGTTCTCGCCATTCTGGTTATCGTTTTGGGTTTTGTTGCGGCAAGCGCCATGTTCACCGTTAAAGAGACGGAACAGGCCATTGTGATGCAATTTGGTGAGGTAAAGGATGTCGTTCAGGAACCTGGGCTAAAATTCAAGTTACCTTTTGTTCAGAATGTTATCACGATTGATAAGCGGGTTCTTTCTGTCGGAACACAGCGTGAAGAAGTTGTTACGAGAGATCAGAAGCGGCTGATGGTCGATAGTTTCGCTCGGTTCAGAATTTCCAATCCGTTGCTGTATTACCAGTCATTCGGGAATATCAATGTTGCTTTCAGTCGGGTGGAAACCATTCTGAACTCGCAGCTTCGGCAGATCCTGGGTCGTGAGATCCTGACGGATATTGTTTCCGGAGAACGGACACGCCTGATGGATACCATCAAAAACCAGGTGAACGCGGAAACAAAAAGCCGTGGTCTCGAGGTTGTGGATGTCCGCATTGTCCGGGCCGACTTACCGGATGCCAACAGCCAGAAGGTCTTTGACCGGATGCGGACTCAACGTGAGCAGGAAGCCAAAGAAATTCGGGCAACCGGTGCTGAGATTGCGCAGCGAATCCGGGCTAATGCAGATCGTGACCGGACCATTCTGATTGCGGAAGCGAAAAGGGATGCGGAAATCACCCGTGGTACCGGCGATGCGGAGAAAAACAGGATCTTTGCTGAAGCCTTCGGTAAGGATCAGGATTTCTTCTCCTTCTATCGGTCCATGCAGGCATATCGGGAATCCATCGCGGATAATGATACCACCATGGTGTTGTCACCGGATTCCGAATTTTTCAGATATTTCGACAGTCAGGCTGATAAAACACGAAACTGATTTCGATATCAACATGAAGGTCTGCGGGGCATCCTCGCAGACCTTTTTTTATGGGAGGGAGCATGAGCGGGTTGGAACTTTTTCTGTTGGGTATCGCACTTGTGATGTTTTTTGAAGGCATCCTCTATGCCCTGTTCCCGGATGGTATGAAACGGATGATGGTATCTGTTCTTGAGTTGCCAAGCAGTACCTTAAGGATTGCCGGTCTTGTGGCGGCGATCGCCGGGTTATTCTTTGTCTGGCTGGTTCATGGATGAAAACCGGTCTTATATGAGGGCATAAAAGACACAGTTTTTTAAAAGAATTTTGAATAAAATCTTCGCACGCACATTTATGCCATAATTGACTTCCAGTTAATTTACAATCCGACGGAGGCGTATATTCACTCTGGATATCCCGCGTTAGAAGCATAAGTACTCAAGTATAGGCAGTTAATAGGTCCTGAACCTTACCTCCATGCCACTTTGATGAGCGAAAGTGAGCATTGTAACTGTCCCAGGAATGACGGAAGGATGACGACGTTGTACACACCCAATCGAATGTCAAGCGAGACCAGGCGAGAAGCGCCTGTGATGGTGAAAGAGCGCAGTAAAGCTGCCTCGGAAAACAAGGCACCCCTGTTTTTTGCTGTCACGATACTGGTTCTTGGAAGTCTGTTTGCTTTCAACGCGGCCGCACGCGGCGCGCCTGATAGTTTCGCTGATCTGGCTGAAGAACTGTCTCCGGCCGTTGTCAATATTTCCACGACACAGATCGTAAAGACTGAACGCGGCGGCAACTTTCCGCAATTCCCTCCGGGCCATCCGTTTGAAGATTTTTTCAAGGATTTCGGCGGTAAAGGGAAAAAGGGAGAGCGTGAACGCAAGGCAACCTCTCTCGGTTCAGGCTTTGTGATCAATGCGGATAAAGGTCTGGTCGTAACCAACAACCATGTGATTGACGGTGCTGATAAAATTGCCGTTATCTTCCAGGACGGTGAAAAACTGGATGCTGAACTGGTCGGAACCGATCCGAAAACCGATATTGCGGTCCTTAAAATCAGTGCCAAGGAAAAAGACCTGACCGCTGTTCCCTGGGGGAATAGCGATAAATCCCGTGTCGGTGATTGGGTTATGGCGATCGGTAATCCGTTTGGCCTTGGTGGCACGGTAACAGCGGGCATTATCTCCGCTCGTGGCCGGGATATCCGTTCAGGCCCGTATGATGACTATATTCAGACGGATGCCTCTATCAATAAAGGCAACTCTGGTGGACCGCTGTTCAATATGAAAGGTGAAGTCATCGGTATTAACACGGCGATTTTCTCACAGTCCGGCGGCAGCATCGGTATCGGTTTTGCTGTTCCGTCAGCACTGGCTAAAAACGTGGTGAGCCAATTGGTTGAATTTGGTCAGACCCGACGCGGCTGGCTCGGTGTTGTTATCCAGAATGTGACAGAAGAACTGGCTGAAGGTCTGGGGCTGGACGATACGGACGGTGTTCTGGTCGCGGGTGTTCCGGAAGATGGGCCAGCCTTTAAATCCGGCATTAAGGCAGGGGATGTGATCCTTGAGTTTAATGGCGCAGATGTCAGTGAAACCCGTGAATTATCCAGATTGGTCGCAGAGACATCGGTTGGTTCCGAAGTTGAAGTGGAGCTGTGGCGCAACGGCAAGAAGATCACCAAGAATGTTAAGCTGGGCGAGCTTGAAAAAGCGGAAACCCAGCTGGCAAGTACCAATCCCTCCGGTAGCAGCAAACCCTCCGTTTCGGAAGTCATGGGCATGCGTCTGGCGACTGTAACGCCAAAAATTCGCCAGCAGTTTAAGCTCAATGATGAAGCCGAAGGCGTTATCGTTGTTGCTGTTGAAGACGGATCGGAAGCCGGTGAAAAGGACATTCGCCCCGGTGATCAGATCCTGGAAGTTCAGTTGAAGCCGGTCAAGGATGTTGATGATGTCCGGAAAACCTTAAGCGAGGCAAAAGAAACGGATCGCAAATCTGTTCTCATGTTGATTAAGCGCGGGCTGACCTCACGGTTTGTTGCTCTGAGTACAGACGAATAAAGCGTCTTCACATTGTGCTAATGGAACCCCCGCCCAGGCGGGGGGTTTTATTTGAAGGCAATCCAGCACAGGGCATCAATCGGCAAGTGCTTTTTATCCATCAGGATTTTCTCACAGGAAAATCTGAATGAAGAGAAACCGGATGTCCGTGTGAAGTTTTCAAGAACGGGTTTCATCGGACTGTTTTTCAGGCTGTCTTCTGTGAAGTGCGCGGCAAAGGATGCTGAAATCTGGATCTTTCCGTTTCTCGGCCATAAAGAAGATTGGCTGGCCTGCTTGTGAAGATAGTCTGCCATCCAGCCCCAATGCATCAGGCGTCCAATAGCAACCGTATTAGGCTGTGGCCGTTTTTGTTCCGTGGCTTTCAGGATCTCTGTTAGCTGGCCTTGTGTTTGCTGTTGGCTTAAAGAACAACCGGAAGATTTTTCTGCCAGATCCGTGAGTCTGACCTTTATAACCGATGGCGAATTCGTGGTCTCCACCTGCAGAAGACAATGTGCCTGAGGACGACTCTCATGAAAAACACTGTCGGCATAGGAAGAGGTTGTCCCAGTGACCAGAAGTGCAAAGGCGATAGAAGCTGTCTTGAAGGACAGGAAGGGAGATTTTAGAATGCTCATAACGATTGCCGCGAATGTTGTCGGATATTTCTGGATAAGTCGGCGAATATGATGAAAACGTTCAAATTTCTTCGGTTTATCTTGCTTTAACTCACTTCATCCAGGGTTTTGCGGACAGTCCTTGTCAAGATGGCCCGGCTGTAAGGTTTCTGTAAAAGCCGGTCTGAAAGACTTCTTAGAATATCATAGTCTTGACTGTCGGGACTTTCCCGAAACCGGGTATAACCACTGGCCATCAGGATCTTGAGATCCGGAAACAGTTTTCGGGCCTTTGCGGCTAACTGAAAACCGTCAAGACCACCCGGCATGATCACATCTGTGAATAAAAGATCCGTATCCGGATTCCCCTGTAACAGGGTCAGCGCTTCCTGTCCGCTTGTTGCTTTCAAGACTTCATACCCCTGCTTTGCCAGAATGGAAGAAGCGACTTCAAGGAGGGCAACTTCATCATCCACAATTAGGATCTTTTCTTCTCCTCCTGTGTTCTGGGTTGCGTTTGAGGAGGTATGTCCGGACAGTTCGATACCCTTGGCCCGAGGCAGGTAAAGATTAACGGTTGTTCCAAGGCCGGGTTCGGAATGTAGACTGATATGGCCGCCCGACCGTTCCGTAAAACCGTAAACCATGCTGAGGCCAAGTCCGGTTCCTTTTCCCTGGTCTTTCGTTGTGAAAAAGGGCTCCAGGGCCCTGTCACGAATGCTCTTGGCCATCCCTGTTCCGGAATCGGAAACGGATAACTTAACGTAATCTCCGGCGGGCAGAGGGAGATCCGTGCGGGAGCTATCATTGTGAATGGAATGGCGGGTTGTCCTGATATTCAGAATCCCGCCGTCCGGCATGGCATCCCGGGCGTTGAGCGACAGATTTAGAAGGGCATCCTCCAGGTCTCCGGGGTCAATCTCTACATCCCAAAGCTCGTTATCCGGCTGAAAACAAACTTCAATGGAGGCTGTCAGAGAGCGGGCAATGAGCCCTTGCATATCCTGAACAAGCTTATTCACCGATATTCTTTTGGTAACGGCCGTTTCTTTGCGCGCAAAACTCAGCAGTTTTTTTGTAATATCAGAGCCTCTATTCACACTCTTTAAGGCCGCTTCTGCGAGTTTCTCTGTTTCTGGACTGTTTTCTGCCAGTTCCTCAATCAGTTCGAGATTCCCAAGAATGACATTGAGAATATTGTTAAAGTCGTGAGCAATGCCGCCGGTCAGTTGTCCGACCGCTTCCATTTTTTGTGATCGTCGGAGCGCTTCTTCCATTTTCCTTTCAAGGGTTATATCACTCTGGATACTGACAACGCCTCCATTGGAGGTTTTGCGGTCACTCAGCACGAGTATCCGGCCATCCCGTAACTGGACTTCGAAGGATTTTGGCGGGCCGGTGACCAGATCTTCCCTCCGGTTCACATATTTACTTTCATCCCTACCACTGACAATCACGGTTCGGCGTTCAATATCAAGCTGGCCGAGATAAGTCCGATGAGCGCCGAAACTGGCTTCTTCGTCGCTATACCCGTAAAATTCCCTGAATTTTGAATTGCACACGATAAGTCCTCCGTCAGGACCATAAAGCACAAAGCCTTCATTGATGGATTCAAGGGCGTCAATCAGGATTGTCTGAAGATCCGACAGGGCGTCATCCGCTATTTTATTAAGGGTGACATCGCGGGATGAGAAGAGCCAGACATGCTCTCCGTTCAGGGCTACAGGCTTGCCGGTCAGAATGCAATGGATAAGCCGATTGTCTTTGGTGCGCATAACCGTTGGCAAATTGGAGAAAGCTTTCCCTGTCGCGATTGCCGCTTCAATATCCGGCTCGATTTCATATCCGGGCCAGATTCCGATCTCGATACCGGTTCGGCCGACGACTTCCTCAGCAGTATAGTGCATGGTCTGCAGCCAGGCATCATTGACAGCAAGATGCGTCCGTTCTCCGGCGGAGGTAATTGCCATCAGATCTGAACTGGTCCGGAATACGGTCCAGAACAATTCCTGTTCCGCCGTTTCAGGCAGCAGGTTAAGCTTATCCGTCATGCAGGACTGTTCTCCCAAGCGTCCGCCATAAGTATTACAACCACTTTAGAGGGCATTTTGAGGGCGATCAAGCTAATCTCGCTTGGGTGTTCCGCGATCTTTAGCTGACAAAGTCTGTTTTCCGATAGCCCTGATAGTAAAGAAGAGTGGTCAGGTCACCGAACCGGATTGCTGCATCCGCTGCATTAACAGCGGCCGGTTTGGCATGAAAAGCGATGCCAAGACCGGCTGCTTCGATCATGGGGATATCATTGGCGCCATCTCCGATGGCGGCACTTTCTTCCCTTTGCAGTCCCTTTTCAGAGAGCAGACGTTGCAGGTTTTCAAGTTTAGCCATGGAATTGAGGATTGGCTCCACGGCTTTACCGGTCAACATGCCGTCTTCAAACAAAAGTTCGTTACTGTCGTCCATGTCAAATCCGGTAAGTTCCCGGACGCGGGATGTAAAGAATGTAAAGCCGCCGGAGACAAGGGCGGTATATGCCCCGTGAGCTTTCATGGTCTGAATAAGGGTTCGGGCACCGCCTGTTAAGAGAACACGTTCATCAAAAGTCTGCTGCAGGACTTCTTCTTTCAGTCCTTTCAGCATAGCGACACGGGCCTTGAAGGCGTCATCAAAATCAAGCTCGCCCCGCATGGCCTGTTCAGTAATGCTGGAAACTTCCTCGCGCAGGCCGGCAAAATCAGCGAGCTCATCAATGCATTCCACGGTAATCATTGTACTGTCCATATCAGCCAGCAGAAGCTTCTTGCGCCTGTTTTCCGCAGGTTGCAGGCAGTAATCCGTATCCGGGAGAAGCTGCGCGGGCATCTCGGTCGGTAGCTCGCCCGTGAAGAAAAGGTCGCAAGCGGTGTTTTCCTCCAGCAAGTCCCGGTTCAGGCCGGAAATACCGGTTTCTCGAAGGCTGGCTTCTATCGCGTTGACTATGCTAGAAAAGGGGCGGTCGGCATCCGGGTTAGCAACCAGAGTAAGGACTTGTCGTGTCATTATGGTACCGTCTTCAGTCGGATAATTGAATGGATCAGAATGTTTCGCAGGCGCAAGAGATTTTTCCAGAAGCTCAAGGCTGTGTTCTTTTAGCAGGCCCGACCGCCAGCGGCAAATCCGCATTGGCCATCGCAATTGCGCGAGAATTTGACGGCGTTGTTATTAATGCTGATTCCATGCAGATTTATTCCGGCCTCAGGGTGATTACCGCTCGGCCTGATGAAGAAGAGGAGGCTGAGGCGCCGCACCGGCTCTATGGGATACTGGATCCCGGCGATTATTGCTCGGCAGCCCGCTGGCGGGATATGGCGCTGCAAGAAATTGAGCACTGCCACGTCCGAGGGAAATTACCGATCCTGGTCGGCGGGACAGGTCTTTATTTTGAGATCCTGACCAAAGGGATTGCCGAAATCCCGCCTGTTTCTGAGGCCGTGCGACAGGAACTCCGGGATCTGCAGCGGCGCGAAGGCAATGACGTTATCCATGCACGGCTGGCCGAGCTGGATCCGGAGATGGCTAACAAGCTGAATATGGGGGATACCCAGCGGCTGTTGAGGGCACTCGAAGTTGTCGAGGAAACGGGAATCCCTCTCGGGACCTGGCAGAAAAAGGCGCCTGACGGCCCGGTTTTGACGTGCCCGCGACTCTGGCTGGCACTTACACCGGACCGGGAATGGCTTTATGAACGCTGTAACCGGCGACTGGACCAGATGATCCGTGACGGCGGGGCGATTGAGGAGGTACAGGCTGTTCTGGCTCGTGATCTTGATCCTACTTTACCGGCCATGAAGGCTCTCGGTGTTCCTGAAATCGCGGATTTCCTGGCTTCTCGGCTCTCCGAAGAGGAGATGATGGAGACTATCAAGCGTCAGACGCGACGGTATGCAAAGCGTCAGATGACGTGGGTGCGGAATAAGATGAGTGAAGCAAAACGCTCTTCTGCGCAAGATTTGGAAAGTTTAAAGGGTGATTTCTTTCCATTTATTCGCCAATTTTTGTTGACCCTGGGGAAATGAACGGTTAGTTTCGCCCCATTGAAACAGTTTGAGAACTGTGGACAGGATCGCTCGGGTTAAAATCCGGGCGCTTTTTTATCATTAGGGTTCTCAGACCTTAAGCAATTAATTTTACATGCCGTTTGAAAGAAATTAGGGGCACCCCATGGCAAAGCAGGAAATGACCGGAGCAGAAATCGTTATCAAAGCGCTGGCGGATCAAGGCGTGGAAGTGATTTTCGGATATCCCGGCGGTGCCGTGCTCCCGCTTTATGACGAGCTTTTCAAGCAGAACAGCATCCGGCATATTCTTGTGCGTCAGGAGGGCGGTGCTGTTCACGCGGCTGAGGGTTATGCCCGCTCAACCGGCAAGCCTGGTGTGGTTCTTGTAACTTCCGGTCCGGGAGCAACAAATGCTGTAACTGGTCTTGCCGATGCCATGATGGACAGCATTCCGATTATCTGCCTGACAGGACAGGTGGCAACCCATCTGATCGGTAACGATGCGTTTCAGGAAGCGGATACGGTTGGTATTACGCGCCCGGTGACCAAACATAACTATCTGGTCAAAGATGTGGAAGATATGTCTCGCACCGTCCATGAGGCTTTTCATGTGGCGACAAACGGGCGTCCCGGCCCGGTCGTGATCGATCTTCCGAAGGATGTTCAGTTCGCCACGGGAACCTATGCGCCGCCGGCCCTGTTCCAGCATAAAAGCTATGCACCGCAGGTCAAAGGTGATCTGAAGACCATCAAGGAAGCCGTAAAGATGATCGCCGGTGCCAAGAAACCGGTTTTTTACAGTGGCGGCGGTGTGATCAATTCAGGGCCGAAGGCGTCCAAGCTGCTGACCCAGTTTGTTCGCATGACCGGCTACCCGATCACCAGCACTTTGATGGGGCTGGGAGCTTATCCCGCGTCCGATGATCAGTTCCTGGGCATGCTGGGTATGCACGGTACTTATCAGGCCAATAATGCCATGCATGACTGCGATGTCATGGTCTGTGTCGGCGCTCGCTTTGATGATCGGATTACCGGTCGTCTGGACGCGTTTTCACCAAACTCCAAAAAAATCCATATCGATATCGATCCGTCCTCCATCAATAAAAACATCCAGGTGGATATCCCGATTGTCGGGGATGTGGGGCATGTTCTGGAAGATATGGTCAAGGTCTGGAAATCAGAAGTTTGTAAACCGGACACAAGTGCGCTTGAAACCTGGTGGGCGGAGATTAATGACTGGAAAGCCAAGGACTGCCTGAAATTCACGCAGGAAGGTGAGACGATCAAGCCGCAATATGCCCTTGCCCGCCTGAACGAACTCACAAAGGGCAAAGACCGGTATTTCACGACAGAAGTAGGCCAGCACCAGATGTGGGCTGCTCAGTATCTGGAATTTGATGAGCCCAATCGCTGGATGACGTCCGGTGGTCTCGGTACGATGGGATATGGTTTGCCGGCAGCCATGGGGGTACAGATCGCCTATCCTGACTCCCTGGTGGTCGACGTGTCCGGTGAAGCCTCTTTCATGATGAATATGCAGGAAATCTCTACCATTATTCAATATCGTCTGCCGGTGAAGATCTTTATCCTGAATAACGAATATATGGGCATGGTGCGCCAGTGGCAGGAATTGCTGCATGGCGGCCGCTATTCTGAAAGCTATATGGAAAGCCTGCCGGACTTTGTGAAACTGATCGAGGCTTTCGGCGGAACAGGCATTCGCTGCTCTGATCCTGCGAAAGTCGACGAGACCATTATCCAGATGATGGAAACGGACGGTCCTGTGCTGGTGGATATGCTGGTGGACAAGCAGGAAAATGTCTTCCCGATGGTTCCGTCTGGCGCTGCGCATAACGAAATGCTGCTGGCGGATCAGGAGGAGGGCAAGGGTCCGGAAGTCACCTCAGAAGGCATGTCCCTCGTATAGAGTATGCTTCCTATCAGACAAAATATGCTCTAAGGCGCGACAACCTTTCCGAATTGGTATAAAAGCGACGGGCGGGCTCCCGCCCCTCATAAGAGAATGCTTGGACAATGATACAGAAAACTGAAATTCACCGGCATACGATTGCTGTTCTGGTCAATAACGAATTTGGCGTCCTGTCCCGTGTTGTCGGCCTGTTTTCCGGCCGGGGATATAATATTGAAAGCCTGACGGTGGCCAAGGTGGATGAGGATGACAATCTCTCCCGCATCACCATTGTGACGACCGGAACCCTGATGGTAATCGAGCAGATCAAGGCACAGCTTGAGCGCCTGGTGCCTGTACACCGAATTGCCGACTTGACCCTTGATGGCCCGGCTGTGGAGCGCGAGATGGCGCTGGTCAAAGTGGAAAGCACGGGTGAGAAACGGGTGGAAGCCTTGCGTATTGCCGATATCTTCAGGGCTCGCCCTGTTGATACAACCGCCAGCTCCTTCGTTTTTGAAGTGACGGGCGTGCGCGGCAAGGTGAAGGAATTTATCAATCTGATGGGAGATCTCGGCCGGACCGAGGTTTGCCGCACAGGCATTGTGGCCGTCAGGCGCGGCCATGACACTATTCACAAATCAAACTGACATTAAACTATCGGCCCTTGGGCCAACGATCTGGAAGGAAGAGAAGAAATGCGCGTTTATTACGACAGCGATGCCGATGTTAATCTGATCAAGGGCAAAAAAGTCGTCATCGTCGGATATGGCAGCCAGGGGCATGCCCATGCCAATAACCTGAAAGATTCCGGTGTTAAAGACGTGGTTGTGGCTCTTCGCCCGGAAAGCTCCTCCGTCAAGAAAGCGGAAGGCGCCGGCCTGAAAGTCATGAGCCCGGCAGAAGCCGCCGCCTGGGGTGATGTCGTCATGATGCTGACACCGGATGAGCTGCAGGCTGACATCTACGAAAATGACCTGGCCCAGAATATGAAACAGGGTTCCGCGTTGGTTTTCGCGCACGGTCTTAATGTTCACTTTAACCTGATTGAGCCGCGCCCCGATATGGACGTGTTCATGATTGCCCCGAAAGGCCCGGGCCACACGGTTCGCTCCGAATATCTGCGGGGCGGCGGCGTTCCGACCCTGGTTGCGGTTTATCAGGACGCCTCCGGTAACGCACTGGATATCGCTCTCTCATATGCTTCCGCCAATGGTGGTGGCCGCGCCGGTATTATCGAAACCACGTTCAAGGAAGAATGTGAAACCGATCTGTTCGGTGAGCAGGCCGTTCTCTGCGGTGGTCTGGTTGAACTGATCCGTGCCGGTTTCGAAACTCTGGTTGAGGCCGGCTATGCCCCTGAAATGGCGTATTTCGAATGCCTGCATGAAGTGAAGCTGATTGTCGATCTGATGTATGAAGGCGGTATTGCCAACATGAACTACTCCATTTCCAACACAGCGGAATATGGCGAATATGTCACCGGACCGCGCATCATCACACCGGAAACCAAAGCGGAAATGAAGAAAGTGCTGGAAGACATCCAGACCGGTAAATTTACCCGCGACTTCATGCTGGAAAACAAAGTCCGCCAGCCGTTCCTGAAAGCCACCCGCTCCCTGAACGACGCCCACCAGATCGAAGAAGTCGGCGCCAAGCTCCGCTCCATGATGTCCTGGATTGGCGAAAACGCGATCGTGGACAAGACGAAGAACTAAACGTCAGTTTTTTTAGACTGCGTATGAATGAGAAACCGGTGTCCGAGAGGGCGCCGGTTTTTTAGTTTCAAGCGCCGGTGGGGCTATTCGCTCTGACATGTGTAGTGTGAGAGAGTGTTCAATACTGCCAGCGTCCGGAATAGGGGATCGGTACAATGTCAAGTTCATTGCTTTCTGTGCGCTGAAAGCTGTGCAGCATTGTCTGGGCTACCCATGCTAGTCTTGGATTATCCGGATCACAGCGCTGCAGGCGCGGATACACGTGTGTGCCCGTGAAATCCAGGATTGCCCGTTGGTCGTTTCTGTCAGGCAGGGCCATACACATTTGGGTTTGCGTATGCACAAGATGATACTGGCCATCGGTCACGCGTCTTACCATTTTCCATTGAGTATCAGCAGTAGCCTCGCAAGATCTCGCCAGCGTTGTTCCATACAGTTGAGGATTGGCGGGGCTCCGTATTCCAGCCAGACAATTTGGTTCCGTACCGGACGCTGATAGACGGCTGATAACCTGAACAAACTGACTTTGCGCAACAGGGCGGATCTCAAATTGCTGATGCTGGACAAGAGCGGACGTTGATGCGCAGGTATTTTGCAAAACAGCCGGGCGGATCCTTTGGTCGCCTCCGAAGGGCCTCATTTCAAGGCACTTATCGGATGACGCGTGTCTCAATTGAAAACTGGCCCGTACACCTCCCAGGTTTTTTCGAATACAAATAGACCAGTTTGATCGTTCCGGTATGATGGAGATTTCGATACCATCATCGAGAATATTCTGCGTCGTCGGAATGACACCGAAGAAATAGTCCTCATCAATTCTGTTCAGACGAAACGTATTGTGCGGCATGCAGCGTCCGGGTAATTCTGTCATAAATTCCGGTAGTATAAAAGAGAGCTTTGTCCTGCCGCCCGCTCCCCGATTACAGTTTGCGATAACGCAGCCATCGAATTCTTTGGATCTGATAATCAGTTCTATGGTTTCGTGTGGTTCCGCCAGGATTGACAAGGGAGGTAGTGGCCGGTCGACGGGACGGCCTAAAGAAATCTGGTTTCCATTACGGATTTCTACTGTACTTGAGCCACCAAAATCACTTGATCCTCTGCTTCGCACTTCTATGGCCGGTGTTCGAAATTTCGCCTTATGGTGTTGGGAAGGTCGGTTTACAATAGCCGGAAAGACGGACGTCCCGTCCGAGAATAATTCCAACTCAATACGGCCAAGCTGGCCGACACCATCTCTATCACCGACATTGTTGCCAACGTACAGATCACCGATATGCGTCAATTCGACGATATATGAATTCAGTGTTGGAAGTCGCCGATCGGACTGATTATATGTCTGAGCGAGCGACAGGGAGGGAAAGAGCAGAAAAGCGACGATAAGGATTCTAAAGCATATCAACATTGATTTAAATCTCGATAGTTGAATATTATAAAATGATGCTATAAATGATGGTCAAATCTGTCAATATGGCAGGTGCTTCGTCTGTTGCCCTTTTGAAGCCTAACGATTTTTAGAAAACAGTTTTTTCGGCTGCTATTCTGTCAGGTTTGGCCGAATTCCGCTTGCCTGCAATAGGACAGACCCAAAATCTGGATTTATGGCGCTTTTCTCCCTAAAATATGCCTACAATCAATATCCGGGAAATAACAATAATGAATAAAGCTCTCGAAGAACTGATGCAGATCCGCAACCGGCCCGAGGATCCCGATGTGGAGATCACGGGTTCCGATCCGGTTTATAATACGCCCTTTAAAGTCGCTGAGACTGGCGCGGCTGTTTTGGCAGCGACCGGGGTTGCTGTTTCCGATATCTGGGAGATGAAAACCGGGCGTCGGCAGAAGACATCTGTTGATATCCGGCATGCCGCGGCTGCCCTTAAAAGCAGCGATTATCTGGAATTTCTGGAAGAAGATGGTGCGTATCGACCGATCCCGGATTCTCCGCTGGCCAAAGCGGCTTACGGGACGATCATTCCCTATCCAACCCGGGACGGTAAGCTCTTTATGCCTCATTTCGGAATCAAGCATCTGAAAGAAAAAGTCCTGGGTGTTCTGAGGTGTGAGTTTAACAACGACTCCATTGGCGCTGCCGTGGAAAAATGGGATGCGGAAGAGCTTGATGCAGCCGTCGCAGCCGTCGGTGGTTGTGGCGGTATTGTTCGGACGAAAGAAGAATGGCGAGCCCATCCACATGGTCAGGCACTGGCCGCACAAGCTGTCGTAGAGATTGAGAAAATCGGCGACAGCGATCCGGAACCTTTCCCGGAAGGTGGTGCTCCTTTGTCGGGTGTCCGGGTTCTGGACCTGACCCGTATTCTGGCCGGTCCTGTTGCGGCCCGGACCCTTGGAGAATATGGGGCAGATGTGCTGATGGTTGCGGCGAAGCATGTCCCGCAAATCAAGAAATTCGTGATTGATCTCTCCCACGGCAAGCGGAGCTGTTTTCTTAATATCGACGACAGTGAGGAGGCGGCGCAGCTCAAGGAACTGGTGAAACAGGCGGATGTCTTTTCGCAAGGATATCGTCCGGACACTTTAGGCAGGAAAGGCTTCGGCCCGAAAGAACTGGCGGAGATCCGGCCGGGCCTGATTTATACCTCCATCAATTGTTACGGAGAGGGCGGTCCGTTTAGTGATCGGGGTGGATGGGAGCAGATTGCCCAGACAGTTACCGGCATCAGCCATGAAAACGGCGCGTTTCCGGAATTGCTGCCGGTCTATTTCTGCGACTACACAACCGGGTATCTGGGCGCTTATGGTACTTTACTGGCTCTTGCCCGTCGAGCCCGGGAAGGAGGGAGCTACCATGTCAAGGTGTCTCTCTGCCGGTCCGCCATGTTCCTGCAGCAGCAGGGGCGCCTGACGGATCCTGCCGGCAGCACACCGCTTTCAGCGGAAGAAGTAAGGGCCCTCCAACTGACCAGCAGTACCAGCTATGGTGATATCCGTCATATGGGGCCGGTTATCCGCTATTCGGAGACAGAACCGCGCTGGGACGGCCCGTCACCGGTTCTTGGAGGAGATGCTGCTGTTTGGGTATAAAAAACTCATCTAGTGGTGTCGATAACTCAAGGCTGTTCAGGATTTCTTTGAGTGTACTTCTCTGAATTGCTTCATATCAATGAGTGATGACCTATCAATGCTGTATTGTCGTTAGTATTATGTCTGCGCGATAAGGTAAGAGAGATGGATAGTGGTGCTAAAGGGCATGGCCGGGATCCGGCCCGGATCCGACGATGGATCGTGCTGGCGGTTGGTGCGAAGCTTGTGCTTCTCGCTGCGATCTTTGTCGGGGTCAGTCTGTCTCTTTAAGAAAAATCTCTAAAATTCATCATATTCCGATAATTCGGTTGCGCTGATCCGTCAGAAGATCGTAAACAGAATTGGTAAAAGTTGGAAAATATTAACCATCTTCTGACATACCCGTTGAAGTGCACGTAAATACTGGTATTTTCAGGTCTTTACGGCATTTATTTGGTGTCCGGGTATGGCGTGGGTCGGTTGACGTTTGAAGATCAGGCTGATCGACGGGTGCCTGGAATTGGGAATTCGGAAGGGCAGGGGGGCTTGCTCTTTTCAAAATGTGAGTGAGGCAATTTAATGTTTTCCAAAATGCTTGGCATGCTATCCGCTGACATGGCCATTGATCTGGGGACGGCGAACACCCTGGTTTATGTCAAAGGGCGCGGGATCGTCCTGAATGAGCCGTCAGTGGTGGCTATTATTCACCGGCAGGGAAAGAAGCAGGTTCTGGCGGTTGGTGACGAAGCCAAGATGATGCTGGGTAGGACGCCCGGCAATATAGAGGCGATCCGCCCTCTTCGGGATGGCGTGATTGCTGATTTTGAAATTGCCGAAGAAATGATCAAGCACTTTATCCAGAAAGTGCATAACCGGCGCTCTTTTGCCCGGCCGCAGGTGATTATCTGCGTACCTTCCGGCTCCACCGCCGTTGAACGCAAAGCCATTCGGGATTCCGCTGAAAATGCCGGCGCCCGGGAAGTCTTCCTGATTGAAGAGCCCATGGCGGCGGCCATCGGTGCAGGACTGCCCGTGACCGAACCAACCGGCTCCATGGTTGTGGATATTGGCGGCGGCACCACGGAGGTCGCTGTTCTGTCCCTCGGCGGTATTGTTTATTCGAAAAGTGTGCGTGTCGGCGGGGACAAGATGGATGAGGCTATTATCGCCTATATCCGGCGTAATCATAACCTGCTGATCGGTGAAAGCTCCGCTGAGCGGATCAAGAAAACCATCGGCTCTGCCTGCCCGCCGGAAGACGGTAACGGTGAAACGCTGGAAGTCAAAGGCCGTGACCTAATGAACGGCGTGCCGAAAGAACTGGTCATCAGCCAGCGACAGATTGCCGAAAGTCTGGCCGAACCGGTCGGCGCTATTATAGAAGCCGTAAAAGTTGCCCTTGAGCATACCGCGCCGGAACTGGCGGCGGATATCGTGGATAAGGGGATTGTCCTGACAGGCGGCGGCGGCCTCCTTGGTAATTTCGATTATGTTCTGCGTCATGCGACCGGCCTGCCGGTCTCTATCGCGGATGAGCCGCTATCCTGCGTGGCAATTGGTACAGGCCGGGCGCTTGAAGAAATCAAGGCACTGCGCCATGTATTGAGTGGAGATAATTAGAGAGAGAATTTAAATTCTCTTTTTGCGGGTTTTTTTAACCGGAGTAGCTTGAATGGCCCTGCGTCAAGAAACCGCTTGGAAACTGGCTTTTCCGCTGAAAGTGATTTTTCAGCGCTTTGCTTTCCTGACGCTGATTTGCCTGTCTATCGCGCTTCTCGTCCTCGGAAAAGCTGATCTGGTTCTCATGGAGCGGGTCCGGACCATTAGTACGGATGCGCTATCCCCGGTTCTGGGTACCCTGTCTCAACCCGTTGATGCGATCAATAAAGGGATCGAGCGGGTTCAGGAACTGGCTAGTCTGGTTGAGGAAAATGAACGGTTGCGCCGGGAAAATGAGCGGTTGCAGCGCTGGCAAACCGTCAGCCGGGCGCTGGATCAGGAAAATGAGTATTACCGCCGGCTTCTGAACGCGCTTACGGATCCTTTGGTGCTTCCGATCTCTGCCCGTGTCGTCGGTGATTCAGGAGGACCGTTTGTCAGAACACTTCTGCTTGGTGCTGGTTCTCGCGACGGTATTCGGGTAGGGCAGGCCGTTGTCGGCCCTCAGGGACTGGTCGGACGGATTGCCGAAACCGGTGAAAATTCGGCCCGTGTTCTTCTCCTGACCGATCTTAACTCCCGCATTCCTGTCGTTTTGGAGAAATCCCGCCATAAAGGCATTCTGGTGGGAGATAACTCAGCCTCGCCGACCCTGGAATATCTTCCCAACAATGCCCAGGTTTCTGCCGGAGATCGGGTTGTGACCTCCGGTGACGGGGCGATGCTGCCTGCAGGACGGCCCATTGGAATTGTCTCTTCAGTCTCTGACGGACAAATCCGCATACAGACATTTGCCGACTGGGCTCGTCTGGAATATGTCAGTGTTCTGAGATACGATCTTCCGGGCCTTACTGATCGGGCGACCAACCCGGGTGATCTCGGCGAGAGTAAACTGGGCGATTAGCGGAGGCCTGATGCTTGAAACACCGCCGCTATCTTATCGAATAAACCGGATCCTGAGAGGGAGCATTCCCTTTTGGCTGACATTCCTGTTGGCCCTCATCTCCGTGGTTCCTTTGCGGATTGACGGCTTTGCAATTGTAACGCCGTCATTGGTGTCCATTGCTGTTTTTTACTGGAGCTTGCACCGGCCTTATCTGATGCCGGCCCCTGTCGTTTTTGTGCTTGGGATTATTTCGGACATCCTGACCGGGGTCCCGTTGGGGCTCTCCTCGCTGATGCTGCTGATCATTCATGCTATTGCCGTTTCTCAGCGTCATATTTTTGTCGGCAAGGCTTTTGTTATGAGTTGGTGGGGGTATTTTCTGGTGGCGACCGGCATTGCGCTCCTCTCCTGGATGATCGCCTGCCTTTATTCCCTGACGTTAATTCCCATTTTGCCCGTTCTGGTGCAGCTCATACTGACCATTCTGGTTTTCCCGCTTTTTGCCTGGTGCTTTGGCGTGGTACAGTTCAGTCTGTTGAGGAGCGTCTGAGATGCGGGGATTTGGCCGAAGCAGCAGCCGGGAGCGTTCAAAACTATTTACCCGCCGTTCTTTGCTAATGGCCGGCGGGCAGGCGGGACTGATGTCTCTGCTTGCCGGGCGGCTCTATTATCTGCAGGTTATCCAGTCTGACGAATATTCCATGATGGCGGATGAAAACCGCATGAATATTCGCCTTTTGGCACCGCTACGGGGGCGTATTCTGGATCGTTTCGGGGATGAAATTGCCAGCAATCGCCAGAATTACCAGGTTGTCCTGATCCGTGAACAGACGAAAAGCGTTGAACAGACCCTGGATCGTCTTTCAGAACTGGTTCCCGTGCCCGATGCAGACCGGGCGAGAGTATTAAAAGAAACCCGCCGCAAGCGGGGCTTCGTGCCGATCCCGGTCATGGAAAACCTGACCTGGGACGAATTTGCAAAAATCAATGTCCATAGCCCCGAACTACCGGGCATCCATCTGGAAGTCGGAGAGACCCGCTTCTACCCCTATGGGGAGTTGTTTGCGCATACGGTTGGGTATGTGGGGGCTGTCTCCGAACGGGATCTGCAAAATCTGGAGCCGGACCCGTTGCTGGAATTGCCGGGATTCAGGATTGGCAAAAACGGGATCGAAAAATTCTACGATCTTTCTTTGCGGGGCACAGCCGGCACCAGCCGGGTGGAGGCGAATGCCTATGGCAGGATCATCCGGGAACTGGATCGCCAGGAGGGGCGTGCGGGGAACGATCTTGTATTGACCATTGATGCGGAACTGCAGAAATTTGCGGTTAATCGCATGGGAACCGAAAGTGCGGCAGCGGCGGTCATCGATATCCATACCGGGGATATCCTCTCCATGGTCTCCGTTCCAAGTTTTGATCCGAACAGTTTTACGACGGGAATTAGCACAAAAGACTGGCGAGCTCTGCAAAGTAACCCGAAACGACCTCTGGGAAACAAGGCGATTGCCGGACAATATCCGCCTGGATCAACCTTCAAGATGGTCGTTGCCATGGCCGCTCTTGAGGCCGGTGTTATCGGACCTGATTATAAAGTTTTCTGTGGTGGTTCGACAAAGCTGGGCAAGCATAAGTTCCATTGCTGGAAGCGAGGCGGGCACGGCAAGCTGGGCCTGAAGGAGGCTATCGAACAGTCCTGCGATGTCTATTTTTATGACATTGCCCGAAAAGTGGGGGTCGACAAAATTGCCGAAATGGCGAACAGACTGGGGCTTGGGCATACGCTTGATCTGGATCTCAGGGGTGAGAAATCGGGCTTGATTCCTACCACAGACTGGAAACGTGCGGTTCGCGGGGAGCGTTGGCAGGTCGGTGATACCTATAACGTGGGGATCGGTCAGGGCTATGTTCTGGCAACACCGCTACAACTGGCCGTGATGACGGCACGTCTTGCCAATGGCGGTAAAGCAGTAACCCCG
>DIYE01000244.1 GCA_002428885.1 Alphaproteobacteria bacterium UBA6062 | reverse complement strand
GTCGCCACCGGCGAGACCGGCTGCGCCGGCGATGATGAAGGGAACCGTCACATTGCCGGCAAACATGGCCAGCACGTGCTGAACACCCAGAGGGACAGCCTTCCCTAACGGCGGTGTATAATCCGGATCTCGAAGATCATCACTGTCAAAGGCGGATTTTCCCGCCGATTGCGATATTTCACTCATCTTTAGCCCCCTGTTCGTTGGCATTTTGAGGACTGGATTTCTCCCGTTCCGTCCTCTTTTTCATTATTGTATCAGCTGCCCCGATAGGTGGAGTAGCTATATGGCGATACCAGAAGCGGTACATGATAATGCTGAGATGCATCCGGAACGCCAAATCTCAAGACGATTTCGTCCAGGAATTTCGGTTCAGGTAGCGCCAGGCCCAGAGAGTCAAAATAATCTCCGGCGTGGAAAACCAACTCATACTGGCCGGTTTTAAGGTCCTCGCCTTCCAGAAGGGGTGCGTCGCAGCGTCCGTCGTCGTTTGAGACAACGGTCTTAAGCAATTCCCAGCTGTCATCTTTGAGATGGTAAAGATCAATCCTGATATTTTTTCCGGGCATTCCGGCTGCTGTATCCAGGATATGCGTGGTCAGTTTTCCCATATGCTGCTCATCAATCCGGAAGTCCGGATGTCCATCACTTCAAATCGGGTCGATTGGCCGACCCATCAACTCCCAATTTCAAAACCATGCACGAGATGTCATAAATTGTCTACAGTTTTTGTCTTTTTTGTATATCAGGATATTTCTGGATGGAGGATTTATTTTGAAAAATCCTCTTTTTCTGATGATCGGGAAGCACTGTCTTCTGGCAGAAGGCGCTCATTAATTGGGCATATGCAGTATAAATATGCAGTTGATGATAAAGTTTGCCTTGCTATATTGTATACAATAATGCATCTATATTGTCGAAATATGAGTGGTTTCGCGTAATATGAAGACAGATACAATGAAGGTGGACGAGATGGATGGGTCGCCCAGGCGACATAAAAGGGAAAGTCAGGATGATCATATTTATGATCAGATGTTCTCCGCCATTCTCGAACAACGTCTTTCGCCCGGTACAAAGCTCTCGGAAGATGTGCTGGGGGAAATCTTTGGCGTCAGTCGAACGGTGATCCGCAAAGTGCTTCAAAGACTGTCGCATGAAAATGTGGTGCGGATCCTGCCTAATCGCGGAGCCTATGTAGCGGAGCCTTCGCCGGAAGAAGCACGGGATGTGCTGGAAGCCCGAAAAGTTGTGGAGGCGGGCATCATGCGGCGCGTCATAGCCAGGCATACGAGAGCTGATCTGAAAAAACTTGAAAAGATGCGGACCGAAGAAGCTAACAGTATTGCTCAGGGAGATCACAGTAAATGGGTCGCATTGTCGGGAGATTTTCATTTGGCTCTCGCGGATATCGCCGGTAACGAGTCTTTGCGAGACTTCCTGCGCGCACTCGTCTCGCGGACATCCCTGATCCATGTGCAGTATCAGAACGGCAAAATGGGCAGTCAGAGCTGTTCCTGCGAGGAACATGGAGATATCATCGAGGCCATCCGGGAACAGGATGAGGAAAAGGCGGTACGGATGATGATGGATCATCTACAGGCCTGTGAAGAACAGCTTAATCTTGACGGGCAGGAGCCGGTCAGCGACCTGTACAAAATTTTTTCCGCTACAGCGGACTAATCCAGAGTTAGAAGTAATGACTGAGATTTCCGATTATCCGAGAGATATGATTGGCTACGGGGCAAACCCGCCGGATCCGAAATGGCCGGGGGGCGCCCGCATCGCCGTACAGTTTGTCCTCAATTATGAAGAAGGCGGCGAAAACTGTATCTTGCACGGAGATGAGGCATCTGAAGCTTTTCTGTCAGAGATCATCGGCGCGGATATGTTGCCGGGCGTCCGGCATATCAGCATGGAATCCATCTATGAATATGGCAGCCGGGCCGGTGTCTGGCGGATCCTGCGATTGTTTGAAAAATACGATATCCCGCTCACCATTTTTGCTGTCGCCATGGCATTGGAGAGACATCCGGATGTGGCAAAGGCCTTCATGGCAGCCGGGCATGAGATCTGCAGCCACGGTTATCGCTGGATCAACTATCAATATGTCCCCGAAGAGGTTGAACGGGAACATATGCAAAAGGCCATTGATATTATCCGGGATATAACCGGGGAGCGGCCGCTGGGATGGTATACGGGGCGGACAAGCCCGAATACGCGGCGCCTGGTGGCAGAAGAAGGCGGCTTTTTATATGACGCGGATTCTTATGATGACGATCTGCCTTACTGGGCGGATGTTCAGGGGCGCAAGCAGCTGATTGTGCCTTATACCCTGGATGTAAATGATATGCGTTTCGCTGCTTTGCAGGGGTTTAACAGTGGCGATCAGTATTTCGCTTATCTCAAAGATACATTCGACACACTTTATGAAGAAGGAGCGGAAACACCGAAGATGATGTCAGTGGGTCTGCATTGCCGGCTGGTTGGACGGCCTGGCAGGATCGCTGCCCTTAAGCGTTTTCTGGATTATGCCTCTTCACATGAGAATGTCTGGTTTGCCCGGCGGATTGATATAGCTCGCCACTGGCATGAACATCATCCGGCAGGTTAAGACAGATGACAGACTTAAAAAATCGCCCCGGCGATATGGTTGCCGATTCATTCATAAAGATGTTTGGTGGCGTTTATGAACATTCCCCCTGGGTTGCAGAACGTGCCTGGGAGAGAGGGGCCGGATCCGGGCATAATGATATTGAAAAGCTAGCCGCTCTGATGGCTGATGTGGTCGCGCATGCGACGGATCAAGAGAAAATGATCTTGATCCGGGCGCACCCGGATTTAGCCGGAAAGGCGGCTGTCAGAGGAGAATTGACAGCTTCTTCAACATCAGAGCAGGCAAGTGCCGGGCTTGGAGAATGTACCGCGGAAGAATTTGAGCGGTTTCAGGCTTATAATACGGCTTATAAGGAAAAGTTCGGCTTTCCCTTTATTAAGGCCGTTAGAAACAGTAATCGACACGAAATCCTCGCCGGCTTTGAAGAACGGCTTGAGAATGATGCTGAGACGGAATTCAAAACGGCATTGATGGAAATAGACAAGATTGCAGCTTTTCGTCTGCAGGATCTTTAGGAGTGAATTTAGATGACCCTGTTATCTCAGGACGAAGCAGATTTTGTAAACCGGTACACGGATCTGGCGCAGCCGCGGCTGGGAACGGAAGTAACCTTTGCCACCGATGATTTTTTTGCCGATAAGTCCCGGCTGATTGATCCGGCTGATCCGGTCTTCATTGACGATAAATATGATGATCACGGCAAGTGGATGGACGGTTGGGAAAGCCGCCGCAAGCGAGGCGAAGGCTATGATCACTGCATCATCCGATTAGGATTACCGGGTGTTATTCATGGTGTGAATATTGATACCAGTCATTTCACCGGAAACTATCCACCGGCGGCTTCCATAGATGCCTGTTATGTGGATGGTGAGCCGGATGCGGATACAGTGTGGGAAGAAATCGTTCCCTCCGTTTCATTGGGGCCGGACAGTCATCACCTTGCGGCGGTTAAATCTGAAAGCACCTGGAGCCATCTTCGCCTGAATATTTATCCCGATGGCGGTGTCGCGCGGCTCCGGGTTTACGGTCAGATCAACTGCAACTGGGATAAACGGGATCCCGATGAGATCGTTGACCTCGCGGCTTTGGTCAACGGAGGGCGGGGTATTGCCGCCAATAACGCCCATTATGGGTCTCCCAGCAATATCCTGGCACCGGGCCGGGGTGTGAATATGGGTGATGGCTGGGAAACCCGCCGCCGCCGGGAGCCTGGAAATGACTGGGCGATTATTGAACTTGGTCATCCGGGCACCGTTTCTGCTGTTGAGGTGGATACGGCTCATTTTAAAGGCAATTTCCCGGAAAGCTGTACGATCCAGGCGGCCTATGTCACCGGCGGCACAGAGCAGTCCATCATCACCCAGAGCATGTTCTGGAAAACCCTGCTACCGGAACAAAAACTCTCCATGGATGCTATTCATCGCTTTGAAGAGGATGTTGCGGATATCGGCCCCATTACCCATGTGCGCCTGAATATTATTCCCGATGGCGGGATCAGTCGCTTGCGTCTCTTTGGTAAAATTGACCGGTGAGATCATGAAGCTTAACGTCCAACCTCTGACGAAAGCCGCTTTTGCTCCCTATGGAGACGTGATCAGTCGGCGGGAAAGCGAACATTTCCTGATCAATAACGGTTCCACCGAACGGTATCACGATCTGGCGAACGTGGAGCTGCTTGGCGAGAATACCCGAACGCTGATCAATATCTTTCGGGCATCGCCGCTTTCCTATCCGCTCAATATCCGAATGGTTGAACGGCACCCGCGAGGCAGTCAGGCGTTTATGCCCTTGGATGGCCGCGCTTATCTGGTTCTGGTGGCACCTGCCGGTGAAACAGTTTCACCGGCGGATCTCGTCGCTTTTCTGGCAGACGGGGATCAGGGAGTGAATTATCATACGGGTACCTGGCATCATCCGGTTCTCGCGCTGGATGCCGTGAGTGATTTCCTGGTCATTGATCGGGGCGGTGACGGTGACAATTGCGACGAATTGTTTTTCGAAGAAACGGATATCTGGCTGGAAGATCCCCGGTAATCGTTTGAAATACCTTCATTTAAGTCGGTAATGATAGGAATAAAGATGCTCGGTGAAGCCGAGGGCATGCCAGAATTGTCGGCCGGATTCGTTTTCATGCACCACTTGCAGATAGGCATGCTTTAAGCCTCTGGATTGTGCATCTTGCAGGAGGCGGTTGGTTACCTTTGCGGCAAGACCCTGCCTTTTATAGGCTGTGTCCGTCATAAAGTCGAACAGACCCATAACCTCCTTGGAAAGAACGCCAAGCCCCAGGGAGACAGTCCTGTTGTCCCGGACAATACGGGCGAAGCAGCAGGGCAGAGCAATATTCGTCAGGGTTTTTTGAAGACCTTTGACCTCCTGGTCTGAAAGGTTTTTGATGCGGGCATGAGCGTCCAGCCAGGCACTGGAGAGAGTGTCTTCCATAATAACATCGGACAAATCATCCGGCGCTTGAAATGATGACAGATCCTGGATAAGGACATCTGTCCGGTCATCCTTCCGGTAACCGTGATCAGCAAGAAGACAGTCCAGATCAATAGGATGAACAAGAGGCGTCACCCGGAAGCAGGATGGTAGTCCAGCCTGAGCAAAGAGATCTTCGCAATAGCTGATTTTTTCTTCCGCAGGTATTGTTCCGCTCTCTAGAAAATTCACGGAATTTGTGCGCTTGGTCCGGCCATCTGACAATCGAACAAGCCAGCCGTCATACGGTTCCGTGCGGGTTGCCGGTACAGCCTGGAAATTATGTTCTTCGAGCATGCGGATGAGAGACATGATGTGATTGTGTGATTTTCAGTAGGAACAGGAGGACAAGATCAGGTACAACTCAATCTGGTCCGGGAAATAATGGAACGGGAATGGTAGCAGAGCAGAAAAACGGAACAAGATTGAAAATCGGCCGCTCTTTACTTGCTTTTGCTCTTCTTGCGGTGATTTTTGTCGTCTGGGTTGATTTAAAGCCCCGGATATCACCGGATTTTTTCTTTGGCAGTGAAGATCCGGCTGCCCGGGAAGCGGCCAGGATTGGTCAGCTTTTCCCATCCGAGGATTTTATGATCCTGAGTGTGGCGGGAAGCAATATCTATTCCCGCCCTTATTTTAAAAGCATTGAGAAACTTTCGGAAAAACTTGAATTCCTGCCGGGCACCAACCGACTTATCAGCCTGTCGAACGGACCCCAAACAGTTGAGGATGCGCGAACCAGCCCCTTTTGGAAGCCGTTGCTGATTAACCGGGAAGAGACCGCGAGCTCTATCATTCTGTTTGTTTCGGGAAAAGACAGTTCCGTTCTGGTGGCGCGCGCCGAGGAAATCGCTAAAGAGTTTGAAAATAAAGACGGCATTCGCGCCATCGATATCACCGGTATGCCCTATATCGCGGAGCAGATCCGTCGGAGCCTGGTTCAGGACGCAAAAATCTTCAGCAGCCTGGCACTGGTTTTGTTTATTTTGCTGATCGCCGGATATTACCGCTCCCCGATGATTGCGCTGGGATCCTGCATCAGCGGCTTATCGGCTATCTTTGTGACGCTGATGGTTCTGCAATTAATCGGTCAGTCTGTCGGTATCCTGACTGCTAACCTGGCCATCATCGTCTATATCCTGGTGCAGTCCCAGATTATCTATCTTTGCAACAACTGGCTTCGGGAAAAGGCGGAAGAAGATGCAGCGATATCCGTAAGGCATGCTGTTCGCAAAACCGTCATGCCTTCTCTGTGGTGCGGCGCGACGACGTTGATGGGATTTATGTCTCTGCTCTTTGTGTCGGCAGAGCCGCTTCGTCAGTTGGGGGCAGGCGGGTCGGTCGCTGTGATCGCTGCCTTTTTATGCTGCTCTGGCTTATTCCCTTCCTTTTTGTTGCTTTCGAAACAGCGTGAGAAGAAGCGGCGTGAACAAAAAAACCGACCACGAGCGGCAGCCTTTGTATCTGTTATCGGAGCTGCAAGTGTTATCCTGGCACTGATCTTAGCCGTTCCGGGATTGTTTAAGTTACAGACGGATCCCAGTCTGTTCTCTTATTTTTCCGAAGAGGGAGATATTCGCAAAGGGCTAGACGTCATCGATCAGAATGGCGGCAGTAGCCCGCTCCAGCTCGTGGTCTCCCTGAAATCCGGAGACCAGCTGGACCAGAAGGACGCCTATGAAAAGCTCTGGGCGCTGCATAAGGATCTGGAAGCTTATGATCAGGTGGGAACCGTTCTTTCCCTGCCGGCTTTGTTGGCGGAGGCCAATCAGCACCCGCTGGCATTCCTGCTGCCCTGGAGCGAAATTGTCACCTTGCTGAGCCTCGATATCAACCAGGGAGTGGTCGAGAATTTCCTGACAGACGACAGAAAACAGGCCTTGTTCCTGCTGAGGATGAAGGAGGAGGGGCGGGACAAACCGCGCCTTGTTGTCCTTGCCGATATAAACGCGATGGCGGAAAAAAACGGCTTCAGGACAGATTTGACGGGCGGTGTCTATTTTCTGCAGGGGCAGCTTGCTGCGCTTGTCAGTGAAAGCCTGATCAGTGGTCTTGCAACCCTTCTTGTTCTGTTTCTGGGGATTGCCTGGTTCGCGACGCGGCGCGGCAGGCTTGCTGCTGCGATGGTTCTGTCCGCCGCCGTTATTCCACTGATCTGTTTGGGAAGCGTCGGGCAGCTTCAGGTGCCTCTTGATATTATCTCCGCACCGGCGATCAGCGTCAGTCTTGGTTTGGCTGTGGATGCGCTTATTCATCTGGGGCTCGCCGTAAGACGGAAAGCAAAGAGCGGTGCGGTAAAGGAGATCTGGAAACAGGCCATTGCGGAGCAGGGCGGCGGCATCCTTGTTTCAGGTGGCGTGATTGCCCTGGGTTTTCTGATTTTCTCCCTGTCCGGTTTTCCGCCGACGGTCCGGTTCGGAATGATGATTGTGTCCGGCGCGATCTTGTCGGTTTTTGTATCCCTGGCTCTGTTTCCTCTGCTGTCCCGGTTTGTTTTGCGCGAGTAGTTTATGTCCTACACCATCCCGAAAACCGGCCTGCCGGTTGAGCTGGTTCTGCCGGATCTTGTTGCGGAACTGAAGACGCATAATACTGTTATTCTCCAGGCTCCGCCGGGGGCCGGTAAGACAACGACGGTTCCCTTATGGCTGTTGCCGGAACTGGAAGCTGGGCAGAAGGTTCTCATGCTGGAACCCAGGCGTCTGGCGGCCCGGGACGCGGCTCGGCGCATGGCGGATCTGCTCGGGGAAAAGGTTGGGGAGACCGTGGGATATCGTATTCGGCTGGATACCAAAGTCGGGCCCAAGACCCGGATTGAAGTGGTTACCGAAGGCATCCT
>DIYE01000174.1:6584-33461 GCA_002428885.1 Alphaproteobacteria bacterium UBA6062 | reverse complement strand
CGACCGCCGCTGTTATGGATGGTCCGCAATCCGTGATTTTTGACGAAGCAGAAAACCGACTGCACGCCCAGAAAGCCGTTCTTCGCTGGTGCCTGGGACAGATTGGTTAAGTCTTAGAAAGTACAGTGCCATGTCTGAGAACGGGACGACGAAAACCATTACTGATGATCTCATCCAGCCTTTTCAGATGGCAGAGGCGGGCGTTCGCGGCCGCCTTGTCCGGATGGGCAAAGCCGTTGATGACATCCTGAACCGGCATGATTATCCGGAAACGGTGGCCCACCTGCTCGGTGAAAGCCTGGTGCTGTCCGCCATTTTAGGAGGCGCCCTCAAATTTGACGGTGTCTTCACGGTTCAGACGAAAGGTGATGGTGCCATTTCCATGCTGGCGTCCGATATGACAACGCCGGGCCAGATGCGGGGCTATGCGGCTTTTGATGCGGATAAGCTGGCGGTCGCAGAAAAAACCGGTGGCATGGACCGGATCAAACAGTTCCTGGGCAAGGGATATATCGCCTTTACCATTGATGGCCGGGATACGGATCAGCGCTATCAGGGGATTGTCGCCCTTGAAGGGAACAGTTTGTCCCACTGCATGGAAGATTATTTCGACAAGTCTGAGCAACTTGAAACCAAGCTGATGGTTGCCGTTGAAAAACGCGACGGACGCTGGCGGGCTGGCGGATTGATGATCCAACGGTTACCGGATGCAGATGGCAAGGTTCTGAATCAGGATGAGCATGAGGAAGCCTGGCGGAATGCTGAGGCGCTGGTGGGAACTGTGAAGGATGAGGAGCTGACCGATCCCCGGATGCGCTCTCCCGAGCTGCTTTATCGACTGTTCCATGAAGATGGGGTATGGCTTTATGATCCGCAAATCCTCGTGGATCAATGCAGTTGCAGTGAGGAGCGGTTTCTTGGAACGCTGAAAACATTTGCAGCTGCTGAGCTTGAAGACATCGCCGAGGATGGCAAAATTGTCGCTGATTGCCAGTTCTGTAGTGCCCGCTACAGTTTCTCTTTGAGCACCATAACCGGAGCCGCTTCATAAATTTGCCTCTTTTCTCACCGAATCTCCTCCTGTACAAAAAGGGGACTGTGAGATTCTGGATGAAGCGAAGGGAAATGTTGGAATGATCCGGAGATTGACTGTTTTTGTGGGATTGTTGCTGCTGGCAGCCTGTGTCACAACGCCTGATCGCCCGCGATACGCAGAAATTACGTTCCAGCATTTGACGCCAATTAAACTGAATGTCGGTGAAATACGGGTGGTAAATGAATATCGGTCAACCTTGAAAGCGCCCCATGTGGAACACGAACTGCCGGTTAAAATCGATCAATCTGTCCGCCGCTGGGCCCGGGATCGTTTGCAGGCTGTCGGAAGCAGCGGTGCCTATGCCGTCCTGACCATCAAAGATGCCCGCGCTGTTGAGAAGGATCTTCCCAAAACCTCCGGTCTGAAAGGGCTGTTTACCAAAGATCAATCTGCCCTTTATGAGTTTACTGTCAGCGCGGAACTTGAACTGGTCAGTATCAATGGATCCAAAGGACTGGTAACCGCTCAATCCATGCGGAAAAAATCCATCTCCGAAGAGGCGACCCTGAATGAGCGGGACCGGATGTATTTTGATCAGACGGAAGCGCTGATGCGAGACTTCGACTTGGAAATGGAAAAAAACATCCGGGCTTTCCTGGGGCCGTTTATCCGCTAGCAGGGGCACGGGCTGCGTGATGCCGATCACAGAGTCTGCCTAGATCGATATCCCTGAGCCGGAATGTCTTGAACAATGTCAGGCCATTTTTTATATCTCTGAAATGGTTCAAACGATCGACCTAATTCGGAAAAATGATAAAAGACTGTCTGCTGCGGACAAGTTGATAGAGGCAGCGGGACCGCTTTTCGCTGACCGTCCGTTTGACGCTGTTTCGACGCGAGAGCTCGCAAAAGCGGCGAATGTCAATCTGTCTGCCATCTCATACCATTTCGGTAATAAGGAAGGTTTGTACGAAGCCGTCTTCAAAAAAATTATCGAAGATCTGCAACCTGTTCGTAGCGGCTTTCGTTCCTTCATGGAAGCCGGGGCAAATGCGGCGAAAAAAAATCCTGACCTGCAACGGGAAATCATCCGTACCTTTGTTTCAGCTTTCATCGAGAAAGTTATTTCCAGCGAAAATCCGAGATGGAGGATGCGTTTGATGATCCGGGAAGTGCACCAGGCCGGCCCCTGTTTCGATATGGTGATGAAAGGGCATATCGATATCATGCATGATCTGCTGGGTAATCTTGTTGCGCTGATACTGGGTAAGCCCAGCCGGGACCCTAAAGTTGTCCTGGTCAGTCACTCCATTTTGGGGCTTTGCCTTCAATATGCTCTCAATCAGGCTCTGATATCGCACCGACTGGAATGGGACGGATATGGAGAGAAAGAAGTAGCGATCCTGAAGCAGGAGACAGTGGCAATGGCATTTGCCATGCTGGGATTGACGCCAAAGCAATCGACAGAAGGGTAGCGTTCAATGTTACGGATTATATTCAAAATTATTCTACCTCTGTTGATTCTGTCAGTGGGCGGCGGGGCGTTCGCTTATTTCCTGGCAACAAAACCTGTAGAGAAGCCAGTCCCTGTAAAGGAGCGGGTCTGGAATGTGGCGGTGCAGGATGTTCGTCTCTCCGATCGAGCGCCGTCTCTCTCCCTCTTTGGGACCCTGATTGCAGCCCGGGATGTGGAGCTGCGCTCCCTGGTTGCCGGTGAAGTTATCCGGGTCGGTGAGATCTTCAAGGAAGGCGCTGTTCTGGAGAAAGGTGATCTGCTGGTCGAGATTGATCCCTTTGACTATGAAGCGGCACTCGCCGAAAAGAAAGCAAGCGCCCTTGAAGCCAGATCCCGCCTTGAAGAATTGAAGGCAACCGAGCGATCTGACCGGGCGTCGCTTGCAAGAGATAAAGAGATTCTGGCGCTGGATATCCGAAATTTAAAGCGGTCCGAGAAACTTGCCAAACGGGGGAACCTATCCGACAAAGCGCTGGATGATGCCCGTAGCGCTCTCAGCCGGCAGCGGCAACAGGTAGAGCAACGTTCGGCGCAGCTGGATATCCAGCAGGCAAGGATCGGTCAACAGCAGGCCGTTCTGCAGCGCCTTGAAGTCGGGATAAAAAGAGCGGAACGGGATCTGACTCATACCCGGCTTGTGGCGCCTTTTAAGGGTTATGTGTCACAAATTGAAGCGGAGCTCGGCAAAAGGCTGGATGCCCGTGACAAGGTGGCCCGCTTTACGGATGCGGGACAACTGGAAGTCAGTTTTCATATGTCGAACCGTCAGTATGGTATTCTTGGTGCCAGCCGCGATGGTGTTATCGGGCGCCCAGTCAGTGTAAGCTGGAAGGCCGGTAGCAGAAATCATGTCTTTAACGGAACGATTGCGCGGATCGGATCTGAGATCAGTGCGGATACCGGCGGGATTCAAATTTATGCAGTCCTGGACAGGACAGCGGCAGTTGCCAAAGTGCGTCCGGGGGCTTTTGTGGAAGTAACACTCACTGGCGAGACATATGTCAATGCGTTGGAAGTGCCTGAGCATGCGGTCTATGGCGACAAGATCGTTTACGTGGTTTCTAATGGACGGTTGGAAGAACGGGCGGTCACAACTCTTTATAACAATGGCGACAGCCTGCTGATCTCGGGAGAACTTAAAGACGGAGATAAGCTGGTTACCACTTCGTTCGCTGAAATCGGACCTGGTCTCAAGGTGGAGGTCCGCTGATGGATATCGCCCGCCTTGTTTCCATGTTTGTAAAACACCGGAATGCGGCAAATTTGCTGATGATCATGATGATCGTTATCGGTGGTTTTTCTCTGATGAGACTAAACACTCAGTTTTTTCCCGATTTCGGCACGGAAGTTGTCTCCGTTTCGATTACCTGGCCGGGGGCGAGTGCCGAAGATGTGGATACCAATATCACAACGGCTTTACTCCCGGAAGTTCGCTTTCTGAATGGTGTCAAAAAGGTCCAGTCTTATTCTGTAGAAGGGAATAGTACGATTGCGGTCGAGTTTGAATCCGGCACCGATATGCAGGAAGCGTTGTCCGATGTGGAGCAGGGTGTTGCGCAGATTACGACCTTTCCGGAAACAATAGAAACGCCGATCACCAGGCGGGTCGTTCTCTATGACCCTATTTCCCGACTTTCTGTTTCCGGCCCCTATTCCGAGACAGCACTCAAGGCGATCGCTAAAACCATTCGCGATGATCTGTTGGAGCAGGGCATTGACAAGATCACTCTGTTCGGGGCCAGGGACGAGGAGATCTGGGTTGAAATCAATGACCAGGCCATTCGCCGCTATAATCTGACATTAGACGATGTGGCCGCCATCATCCGCAGTAATTCAAGGGATGTTCCCCTTGGAACACTTGGCGGTCAGTATGAACGGCAACTCCGCACTCTGGAACAGAAGGAAGATGCCAAATCCCTGGGGCAGCTGGAAGTCAAGGCGTTACCGGGCGGAGAGAAGATTTATTTACGGGACATCGCCACTCTTCAGGATGCATTTGCCGAAACCGGAAAGACCGGTCTCCTCGAAGATCGTCAGGCCGTTGAAATATTCGTGCAGCGATCCCAGTCTACCGATGCCCTGGACGCATCTCAGATCGTTAAGGATTATATTGAGCAGGAACGTCAGAGGTGGCCGGAAGAGTTAAAGATCACACAATATGATATCCAGGCCGGGTTGATCGAAGATCGCATCCGTCTGCTTATCAATAACGGAATGAGCGGTCTTGTGCTGGTCCTGATCGTTCTGTTTGTTTTTCTGAATATCAGAGTTGCATTCTGGGTTGCCGCCGGTATTCCGGTGGCGATCCTGGCAACGGCCGGCGTGATGCTGTTTACCGGGCAGTCCATTAATATGCTCAGTATGTTTGCCATCATCATGAGTCTGGGCATTATTGTTGATGATGCTATTGTGGTAGGAGAACATAGCAGTCACCTCAAATCAAAGGGATACGGTCCGCTGGAGGCGGCGGAAAAGGGAGCGCTGCGTATGCTTGCGCCGGTTTTTGCGTCTAGCCTGACAACCATTGCCGCCTTTCTTCCCATTTTTATGATCGGAGATATCATCGGGCAGATTATCGGCGCTATACCGGCGGTGGTTGTTGCTGTTCTGGTTGCCAGCCTGATCGAGTGTTTTTTCGTGCTGCCGGGACATATGCGGGGCGCGTTGCGGCATAAGGGGACTGATAGCCGGGCGCGTCGATGGTTTGACGAAAAATTCCGATATTTTCAGACACATCTTTTCCGGAAGGTTGTGGAAACAGTTGTCAACTGGCGTTATGCAACGCTTGCGACGGCTTTCGCCATATTGTTTATCGCTTTCGGATTGATCGCCGGCGGCAGGATCGGTTTCTATTTCTTTCCCTCTCCCGAGGCTGACATTGTCAACGCCAATATTGTGTTCTCACCGGGGGCACAGCGAAGTGAAACAGAAGCCATGGTTACGGAAATGAACCGGGCTCTGTACAAAGTTGAAGAAGACCTGACGGACGGTGAGGGAAATCTCATTGTTGCGTCATTTGGAAAAATCGGCGTCAGTGTGGGAGATCCCTTTAACACCGTATCGGGTGATCATCGGGCCGGCATGCAGGTGGAACTTGTACCGGCAGATCAGCGAAGCGTTCGTACGGCTGAGTTTATTGAAGCCTGGCGGGCGGAAATACAGCCTGCCGCCGGGCTGGAGCGCATAGCGTTGACCGAACGTACAGGCGGCCCTCCCGGCCGGGAAATGGATATCCGTCTCAAAGGCTCCGATATTCAGAAACTGAAAGAGGCGGCGATTGAGGTAAAGGAACTTCTAAAACGCTATCAGGGGGTTTCGGATATCGAGGATGACCTCCCCAATGGTAAGCAAGAAGTTATCCTCAAGCTAACTCCGAGAGGCCGGGCTCTGGGCTTTACGTCCGAAGATATTTCCTCGCAGGTACGTGCTGCGTTTGAGGGCGTGATTGCCCGCAAGTTTGCGCGGGGCGATGAAGAGGTTACGATCCGCGTGCAATATCCCAGAGAAAAGGTTGCAGCGGATGCGCTGCAGAATTTTTACCTGCGTGGCCGTAACGGAGCAGAGGTTCCTCTCTCCGAGGTGGTCACCCTGACAACAGAGCAGGGATATGCCCGTATCAAGCGGGAGGATGGGGCTCGTGAAGTCGCGATTACGGCCGAGATTGATGAGAATACAACTTCAGCAGATGAGGTCTTGGCGCAGTTACCCGGGGATGGCTTGATCGCCATCACTGAAAAACATGATCTTAGATACCGCTTTGCCGGTAAGGCAGAGGAGCAGCAGGATACTTTTGCGGACATGCGGCTTGGGGCTTTGGTTGGCCTGACGGCTATTTATCTGATCCTGGCCTGGGTATTTGCTTCCTACTGGCGGCCGATCGTTGTGATGAGCATTATTCCCTTTGGCATCGTTGGGGCTATCCTCGGCCATTACATTCTGGGATTTGACCTGACGATGTTGTCTCTGATCGCTCTCTTGGGGCTTTCCGGGATTCTGGTAAATAACTCTATCATTCTTGTAAGCGTGATTAACGAGCGGCTTGAGAATGGCGAGAGCTATCGGGAAGCCGTTATCGACGGTACCTGCGACCGGCTTCGGGCCGTTCTGCTCACATCACTGACCACGATTGGCGGCCTGACGCCGCTTCTGTTTGAAACGAGCCTGCAGGCCCAGTTCCTCATTCCCATGGCCATTACCCTGGTTTTCGGGCTGATTGTGGCAACCTTCCTGGTTCTGCTGGTCGTTCCGTCTTTACTGGTCATCCAGGAAGATTTCGGGTGCATGAAAAACGCGCTGTTCGGCTCCCGCAAAACGGAAGCCTGACAGCGAGCGATATTACTTTCGGTCGATGAAAGCGAGGAGTTCTTTGCGGGTAATATCCGACTGACGGAAGCAGCCCAGCATGGAACTTGTGATCATGGTTACACCGTCCTTATGAACACCGCGGGTCGTCATGCATTGATGGGCACTTTCAATGATGACGGCGACACCTTTGGGCTTCAGGGCCTTGTCAATGGTATCGGCAATCTGCTGGGTAAGTTTTTCCTGGATCTGCAGGCGTTTTGAAAAGGCGTCCACAACCCGGGCCAACTTTGAAATTCCGACGACCCGGCTATCCGGCATATAGGCCACGTGGGCCACGCCGATAATCGGGACCATATGGTGTTCGCAATAGCTTTCAAGACGGATATCTTTCAGAATAATCATCTCGTCATAGCCTTCGACTTCCTCAAAGGTTCGTTCGAGATATTCTTCAGGATTTTCACCATAGCCTGCGAAAAATTCCAGATAGGAGCGGGCAACACGATCCGGTGTTCCCAGTAACCCTTCCCGATCCGGGTTATCACCGGCCCAGCGTATCAAAGTTCTGACGGCTTCTTCGGCTTCGGTTTTTGTGGGTTTTTTATCAAGTGAGGGGATAGTTTTTTCCATAGTAATCCATCATACGGCTCAAACGAGGAACCGGATCAGTTCAGCGGGGAAGATTCATGCGGGCTGTCCAGCGAAAATGCCGGTATATCGACAGCCAGCCAGCCTCCCCCGTCCACTTCCATATCGTAGGACCCTACCATGATACCAGAGGGCGTTGGAAGAGGGGTTCCGCTGGTATATTCAAAAGATTGACCTGGTTCCAGAACCGGTTGCTCTCCAACCACGCCTTCTCCTCGCACGACTTCCGTATTCCCGAGGGCATCGGTAATATGCCAGCAGCGTTGCCGGAGGGTCACCTTGCGGTCTCCCGCATTGTGGATCCGAATTTTATAAGCCCAGACGAACAGGCTGTCTTCCGGTTCAGACCGCTCACTCAGGAAAACAGGCTGAACGGACACCTCGATATTATGCGTGGTCTTTTGATATGCCGTTTCCCATGTCATATGAGCGCCCTTTCCGGATCGTTCAGAAAGGCCGCACAGCTCCAAGACAATGCGGCTCTTCCATTTCTTCCTACACCGAAATAGAGGGGCGGTCAAAAAAGGGAAGGATGCTCCCTAAAATTTGAGAATTTCAACACGGCGGTTTGTTGGGCCGGTCGGGAGGGAAGCCCGTTCCTGCCGCGGCCTGCTTTTACCCCAGATTTCCAGCTGAATGCGGTCCGACGGTACGCCGAAGGCAATCAGGCTTTCCTTAACGGCAAAGGCCCGCTTGCGGGAGAGCCGGTAGTTATAGGAAATCCGCCCGCTCTTGTCCGCGTGTCCCTGCAGCAACAGCCCCTCGCTTGGATCATTGCGCCAGTCGAGAGCGACTTTCCGAATATTTTCAAGGGCTTTGATGGACAGGGAGGAGCTGTCGAAGGCAAATTGTATCTCCGACATGACCGGCAGGTTTGACAACAGGCCGTCCCGGCAGGCCTTGATATGCTCAGTCTGCCAGTTTTCTTCCTGCTGTTCGACCCAGCAGTCAAACTGTGCCTGCGCTTTGGCGGATCGGACCGGCGCTTTGAAGCGGGCATCCGTATTCAGCCAGTGGATCAGGTCATTTCGATGGGCTTTTAAAACCGCTTCGTCATCGTCTTTGAGACGCCATCCTTTTGTGTCTTCCGGAAGCGGTCGCTCTCCTTTGGCGGCTTTGATGCCTTTATCGGCGATCAATTGCTGATCAGGCCAGTCATACTGATCGATTTCCGATTTGGCGAAAGCCTCATATTCTTCAGCCAGCGTCTTGGAAAATACGTCGCCTGAGGCCTCGGTATTTTTTAAATTCTCGTAGCTGGTTGTGCCGCAGCCGACCAGGAGGCCAGCCAGGGCGGCACAGCACAGAGCAATGGGGTAATTCTGATGATATGTCATGGAACCTCTCCTTGATGATGAAAGGCATCCTGACAAATGAATCCGGCGGTAGAAGGGTGCAATACCGGTTAAAACGTGGAGAATTGTGGCGGGAAAGGGGAAAACAGTTCGCTTTCCCCTTATGGTTTTATCCCAGAGCGCGTTCCAGATCCCCGATCAGGTCACCGGCATCTTCAAGGCCGACAGACAGCCTGACCAGACCATCCGTAATGCCAAGCTCGGCTTTAAGATCGTCCGAGACGCTGGAATGGGTTGTCGTCGTCGGGTGGGTGATCAGGCTTTTCGTATCCCCGAGATTGTTGCTGATATCAATCACGGATAATCCGTTCAGGAAGGAAAAAGCTTTTTCCTGACCGCCCTCCAGCTCAAAACTGACCAGCGTACTGCCCCGTTTCATCTGCTTTTTGGCAAGAGCATATTGAGGATGATCCTCCCGTCCGGGATACAGGACCTTTTTGACCGTCGCACTGCCTGCCAGGAAGTCCGCGACTTTTTCTGCATTATCGGTGGCTTTATGAACCCGAAGATCCAGTGTTTCCATCCCTTTAAGCAGGTTCCAGGCGTTAAACGGACTGAGGGCCGGACCGGTATGCTTGAGATAGGGAGCCAGGGTTTCTTCCACAAATTCCTCATCGCTGAGGATAACGCCGCCCAGTGCACGTCCTTGTCCGTCGATATGTTTGGTAGCTGAATAGATGACAATATCGGCGCCCAGAGTGAGCGGTTTTTGGAAAATCGGTGTGGCGAAAACATTATCCACCACCACCTTGGCACCGACCTTATGGGCGAGGTCGGCAACCGCTTCCAGATCGACAATCTCGAGGGTCGGGTTGGACGGTGTTTCCAGGAAAATAGCCGCTGTTTCCGGTTTGATTGCCTTTTTCCACTGGTCCAGGTCCGTTCCGTTCACCAGGGTGATACCGATACCGAAGCGGGGCAGGATTTGCTCGATAATATAAAGACAGGATCCGAACAGGGCTTTCGGCGCGACCACATGATCGCCGGCTTTAAGGAAGCTCATCAGGGCACCATTGACCGCCGCCATGCCGCTGGAGGTGCCGCGGGATGCCTCTGCCCCTTCAAGGGCGCACATCCGTTCCTCGAACATATTAACGGTCGGGTTGGCATAGCGGGAGTATATAAAACCGTCATTCTCTCCCTTGAAACGCCCGGCCGCTTCTTCGGCGCTGTCATAGACAAAGCCGGAATTCATGAAAATGGCTTCGGATGTTTCCTTGAACTGGGAACGGCTGGTGCCGCCCCGCACAAGCCGGGTGGCTAATCCAAGATCGGATGGGGTGCTTTTGTCCTTTGTCATACCTGTCCTCGAGACATAAAAAAACCCCGACCATCAGTCGAGGTTCTCACGAGCCCCGACCTTTTAGCGTTTCATTTTACGTGGCCGCAAGCCGGTCGGCACAAATCACCACGGAGGCTGTGGATACCAAAAATGGAGGGTTTTTGTCAAGTCGCAGCAGATATCGGAAGGGCGGATTATTTAATTGTAGAATTGTGATTTCAGGCTCGTTTCCTTCGCCCGCTCCAATCCTTTATGAAAACCCATAAAAAAGAACGGCCTGCAGCAGCAGGTAGATGGCGATGGCGATCAGGAAAAGATTAAGGGTGCGGTCGGCGGCCTGACCGAGTTCCTTCAGTTTCCTGGCGAAGAGAAGGCGTCCGATAAACAGGGCAACAAAAACCAGCAGCAGAATTTTAAGAAGCATAGAGAGATCCGTTATGCGACGACGGCGGGATCGCGGCGACCCGGATGAACGGAGACGTCATTCTTGCCACCGGTTTTAGCCTTATACATTTGCTCATCCGCAAGATCCACCAGATCCATCCAGCTTTCGGCCTGGGAGGCCTGCAATTCGGAAATGCCGATGCTAGCGGTGAGCGGGTTGCCGTCCGGGCGGCTGCCGAGCCCGTTTGATCTGAGGCGGCGAATGGCATTACCGGCCCCTTTTGCATCCGTATGAGGCAGCAACATCAGAAATTCTTCACCGCCCCAGCGGATCAGGATATCAGAATCCCGAAGGTTGCGTTTCATACTGTCGGCTGCTGAAGCAAGAACCCGGTCACCTGCTTCATGGCCGTGACGGTCATTGATGGATTTGAAATTATCCAGATCGAGAAAAGCAACGGTAAGCGGGGTCTTCTGGCGTCTGGCAATACGGAATTGCACATCCAGGATTTCCTCACCGCTGGACCGGCCGAAACACCCGGTCAGTGCGTCAATGGACGCCTGATCCACCAGGGATACCATGTAGCTGAGCTGGCTGATCGCGGAAAAGGCGCATAGGGCACTTGCAACAATCAGGGATAAAAGAACGCCGAGGCCAGGTGTCGGATTGGCCTGACTGGAGAGCAGGCTGATCACAATAAGTTCGGTGATCAGAAACAACACAACCGTCAGGAAAGCTTCCTTCGCGGTCAGCGGGAAGACCGCAACACAGGCGATAATGATAAACGGCAGGACGGCATAACCCGCCGACTGCAGGCTGTGGATGGAGGCCACATAGCTTGGCAGGACCATGGGTTGGCTAAGAGCCTGGAAGACAAGATTAATGGCAAAGAAGATGGCCAGCGCCCGATAAGCGGTGGTCAGGGTGTCGCCTTTACGGATCCCCAGGATCAGCAGGATCAGCAGGGCGGCAGCGACACAGCGATACGTCACCAGGGATTTGAAATCATCACCGTCATAAACGGCGGCATCCAGCAGGATACCTCCCACATATAAAAGGGCACCGACCAGCGCCATCAGGCGAATGCGAGACAGAATGACCATGGCGCGCCGACGTCCCAGCAGGGGTGTGTGGCTCTTCGTGGTCAGGAGACTGCTCAGCCGTTCCGCCGAAAGAGGCTGGTTGCTGCTACCTGTGACCGCACTGAAGAGATACCCGAGAACTGACACGCTTGCTCCTATGCATGGAATAGGCAGACGCTGCTAAATACCGTTCCGTTAGTATCAAATTTTATGAAAAACAGATACTTGTTTTTTAACGGGAATATGGGTCAGTCGTCTATGAAAGAGCCTTCAGGAACTTCCAAAGGAGAGTCTTCGTCACAAATCAGACCATTTTACTCTCCTTTTTTTGGATATTTGGCATTATATGATACATAGAACCGGAAGCGGGTGACCGGAGGGGCATACCGGTTCACTGAGCAAGATATAGAGAAGAGCCAATGTTTATTCAGACCCAAGCTGGCGACAGCGCTACAGAACTCGAATTTTTCCCGGGCCAGGCCGTTTATGAAACCGGCGCCCTCACAGTTACGGCTGACGAGGCGGGCAATTTATCTCCACTGGCAAAGCGCCTCTATGATATTGAAGGTGTCTTGTCCGTAACCCTGCAACCTGAGAGTATCCTGATTACCCGGGCGGATGAAAAGGACTGGGACATCCTGAGGACCGGTATTTTTTCAGCGATTATGGCTCATTTTCAGAGCGGTGACCCGGTTGTTTCCGAAGAAGCGCAAGATGGGGAATTCGATGAAGAGATCATTACGCAGGTAAAAGATCTTCTCTCAACCCGTATTGTACCGGCGGTTACCCAATCCGGGGGTGATGTTTCCTATCATAGTTTCAAAGACGGCAATTTGTATCTGAAACTTCAGGGATCCGCCTTTGGAATGCTCAACGGCATCACCAACATGCTGAAACATTATATCCCGGAAATCCGGGCCGTTCTGGATCACCGTGAAGCCCTGCCGCGCCCCGGCTTGCAAACGAAGGAAGGACTGGCGATCCGGGATCTGCTGATTGAGCGGATCAATCCGTCTATTGCGGCTCATGGCGGTCATATCACCCTGGTGGATGTGCAGACCGACAAAGCTTACGTTCGGCTGGAAGGCGGTTGTCAGGGATGTGGCATGGCGGATGTGACCCTGAAGCAGGGGGTTGCCAAGGAGATTATGAACCTGGTGCCGTCAATCACTGAAGTCCTTGATGTCACGGATCATGCCGGTGGCAGCAATCCTTATTACCAGCCGGGTTAGGGGCAGGATCTACCCCTATATCAGCTTATAGATACTGACAGTATTATTGCGGCCCTTGACGGGATGTTCGCCAACGCTTTGGGTTTCGACACAGTCGCCGCTTTCCTTGAAGGTGGCTTCTGATATCAGTGTTAGAACTTCAGGTGTTTCCTCGTTTGTGAGGGCCTTTCCAAGCTGTTCGATCCGCTGGGCGATATTCACTGTATCGCCCACGACTGTGTAGTTGATCCGTCCGGATGAGCCGATATTCCCGACCACCAGCCGACCCGTATGAATGCCGATACGCATACGGATCGGTTCCAGTCCGTCTTTAACTCTCGCCTGATTATCCAGTATAATGGCTTTGCGGATAGCTTGGGCGGCACGGCAAGCGCGTGCGGCATGATCAGTCTGATATTCCGGCGCGCCCCAGAAGGCCATAACGGCGTCCCCGATAAATTTATCGACCGTCCCGCCTTCCTTTTCGATGCAGGAGGTGATGAGTTCGAAATGCCGGTTCAGCATATCTGCCACTTCTTCGGAACTCATATGTTCCGCGAGGGGGGTAAAACTGACGATATCGGTAAACATCACCGTAACGGTGCGGTTCTCCGAATGGGCATCGCCGGTTTCCATCAGCTTGCGAACCAGGCTTTTAGGCACATAGTTTTCGAACCATCCAAGACCTCTCAGCATCGTATTGTAGGCGTCGCTGGCTTCGTTCAGTTCTTTCAGGCGGCTGGAGGGAAGCGGTTCGACCTGATCAAAATGAAGGTTGGATATTTTCTGGGAGGCGCCGGACAGGGCCACGATGGGGCGCGAAATTTTTCGCCCGATGACAAAGGCGACCAAAATCCCGAAGATCAGGATCGCCAGACCGGAAAATCCCGCATAGGCAAGGCGCCGGATTTCGCGGGTCGCTTCTTCATAGCGGGTTCGGTAACCGATGATCAGGGGGCGGTCCGTGTAACCTTCAATGCTGGTATAAAAAAACTGATAGCGCTGTCCATCCACTTCGCTGAAATGTCCTTCAAATTCCAGATCATTCCCAAAAAGTCGGAAAGGTGTGCGCGGGGCCGTCCAGATAGCGGCAAGGACAGGATCGCTGATTTCAGATAGTCTGGGAACAACGCCTTCCGTGACAATCCTGTCAGATACGATCTGCAGGTTTTTCTGTGTCAGAACATGGTCCCGGCCATAAAGGATAAACCGATCCTCATCAATCGTCAGGCCGTCGGTTTTGACAATGGCATTGACAGCGGAAACGGGGATCGCCGCAATGATGGCACCGGCAAACTTACCATTCATGATAACCGGTTGCCGAAAGCTGAGCAGCGTTTCACCGCTCTCAGGCGTATAGATCAACCGTGCCCAGGATCCCGTTCGAGACTTGGCCATAACCTTCATGGTATCCTGAGCGACCGGATCATCCGTTTTGGAGTAGTTGATGACTGAGCGGGTGTTACGATCGGCGATTTTAATTCTGAAATCCGGATAGACGAATACCAGCCCGGTGATTTTGCTGCTGCCTGCTAGTCCGGCGAGCAGAGCTTCGTCAAGGCTCTCATCGCTCGTGATATCAATCTGGCCGGAATACATGAGATCTGCCAGATAGCGGACCTGTTGTTCAACAGGGTCCAGTAAATGGGTAAGGTTGGTGCGCACAGCTCCCATCTCGGCGCGGATCTTCTCCATCAGGAGGTCCCTGGTATTGGTCAGACCGGTAATCAGGCTGACGCCCAGAACAGCCAGAACGGCAACGCAAACCAGCGTTCCGAAGCTCATCGCCAGAGCAGAGGCAATGGAAATCCGGCCTCCGCGTTTTTGTTGCGCCGTACTAATAAAACTCACTCCCCTGCCGGTCAGGCGCTACAGCTTGGCCTTCCCCCATGTCAGACAAGGACATAGTCTACCGACAATTCCACCGGAGGTCTATTCAGGACGATGTGACGGCGGTTTCAATCCGGCTAGGAAGCCGTCATTTTTAACCCGTCCGCTTCGTCTACCTGTACTTTGCCCAGGCTGTGGGGGTAGAGCCGACAGATCGGCGAAAAGCTGCTGCAAATTTAGCCGGGTTGGTATAACCCACCGCAAGGGCCGTTTCGGTAACCGATATGTCCGATTGCAACATTTCCTTGGCGCGTTTCATTCGGCGTGATGTCAGATAGGAAAAGGGTGTTAAGCCTGTCTCCCGCTTGAACATCCGCGTGAGGGTTTTGGCATCGACACCGACCCATGTCGCCATATCCACCACGCGTATATCGTCACCAAGGCGATCTTCGATAAGATCAAAAACCTCTTCCAAGGATGAGTGGCTACTAAGCGGGAGCGTCTGCTTATTCTGCTTCAGGCGGATACCTGCGAGCGTGGAAAGCCGGTAAATGACATTTGAAAGGCCTTGTTCGAAAAAAGTCGAGGACAGGCCGTGTATCTCTGCCTCATGCCACAGCGCTGTCATAACCGAGGTCGCCAGAGGGTCGTCATACAAGCGTCTGGATATATGAGTCAGATGGTCACCCGTCAGCTGCGCGTCCTTAATAAAGGGAACAGCATCCATATCAAATGAGATGAAAACTCCGGCCATATCCGGTGTACGTCCTTCCAGGGCAGGACTGGGTATGGCCAGGCCGACTTTGCCCGGCTGCCAGACATCATTGAAACGATAGCCGTTCCCTTTTTTCCAGGTTCGTCCGCCGCCGGCCGTGCACATCCCCAGAACCGGCCTCGGAAGAGGTTGTCCCCGTCCTTCAAAGGCTTCTGAACGTGAAAAGGCAACGACAACAGAGCCGGATGGATTGGCGACCAGCAGATTTTGTTCGGCGCCCCATGACTTCATGCGTGTTGATATCCATGCTTTATGTCCGGAGCTGTTTTTCATGCCGCGTGTCCTTTTTGGATTGGTGATGTCCCAAGCGGAGTGGCGGCTCCAGTGTTCGATACAATAAAAACAAAAAAGTTTGAATTCAAGTAGATGGTTCCCGGGTTGGGTATCGAAGTATCGGAGGTCAGTAATGCGGATCCACACCAAGGAAAAATGGAGTTTATTTTTTACGGCTGCATTTTTGACATTCTGGATTTCTAACCCTGTAAAAGCACAGGAAAATTCAGACACAAATTCGACGGATGGCGTGCTGGTCCTTGATCCGATTGTTGTTGAAGGGGAGCGAACGGATCGTCTGTTTGAAGATACCTGGACCAGTACGGTGATTTTCACTGAGGAAGATCTTAAGGAATCGCCAGGTACCGAAACATTGAATGATGTCATCAGGCGTATCCCGAATGTGACAAGTCAGGGTAACGCCACCAATACGGCGCCAACCATTCGCGGTATCGATGGTACGGGTCCGGCGAGCGGAACGCTGGCCTTTATCGGCGGCACCCTCCCGCGCCTCAATTATACCATCGACGGACGGACTTTATCTTTTAACGAAGCTGTTTTTATTAACGGGAGTATATGGGACGCTCAGCAGGTTGAGATATACCGGGGGCCGCAAAGCACGCTTCAGGGGCGGAATTCCATCGCCGGTGTTATTGCTGTTAAGACAATGGATCCGTCCTTCGATGACTGGGACATTAAAGCGAAAGCCGTGGGCGGCAATCATGACTACCGGCATCTTGCCGCAGCCTTTGGTGGCCCGGTCGTCGATGATGTGCTGGCATTCCGATTCTCAGGTGAGCATCGCGCCAAAGAATCTTTTATCGATTTTCAGCCTTTTGCATCGGTGTCTGATCCCGAAGCCGAAAAATTCTCCAATGCGAGACTGAAAGTTCTCCTTCAGCCCGGTGGAAATTCTGATTTTCAAAACCTCCTGACGATTGCCTATAAGGATGCTTATGCGCCGCAGGCAAACCCTGTTATCCGGCCGTTTGACGAGGACGTGCCACCCTCCAATCTGGCCGCCATGCCGAGATTTGAAACGAAAACACTGGAGGGAATACTGGATACCAGGTGGCAGGTTAATGATTTTATCCAGCTATCGGCTGTGGCGACGGCCACTGATCTGGAAGTCAACCGATATGCTCCCCCGGGTTTGGGCAGTGTGGAAATTGAAGGCACCGAATATACGATTGAACCGCGCATAAAGTTTGGGAATAGTGCTGATCGGATCAGTGGCTTTGCAGCTGCCTATCTTTTCATGGCCGATCAGGATGAATATCTGGACTTTGCCGGCGGTGCCAATTTTACCGACGAAACGCTCACGCGCGCCGTTTTCGGTGAAGTGAACCTCAACCTTACCGACAGGCTTAACCTCAATTTTGGCGCAAGATATGAGGTGGAAAACCGCGAAAGATCGGGTGTGATTGCCATTGGCAACCTGAATTACAAAGAGAGATTCTCTGCTTTCATGCCCAGGGCCTCCATTGCTTATGATCTAACGGATAACCTGACGGTCGGGGCGCTGGTAAGGCGTGGATATAACGCCGGCGGAACGGCTATTACCCTTTTGCCGCCCTTTCCGACCTTCGAATATGATTCTGAATATGTGAACAACTTTGAGGGCTTCGTCCGGACCAGACTGTTTGATGACCGGCTGGATGTGAGGGCAAATGTCTTTTATAACGATTATACAGACCTTCAGGTGCCGTTCATCATTCCCGGAACGGATGCAGCACAGATCGAGAATGTAGAGGATGCCTCCACTTACGGTATGGAACTGGAAGCTAAATTTTATGCCCATGAAAAGCTGGATCTTCATTTGGGGCTCGGCCTGCTCAAGACAAAAATCAATGATTTTAGCGGAAATGCTTCCATCGCTGCCGGTTCACTGGATGGCAATGAATTATCGCGGGCTCCGGCCTTTACGGTTGGCGCCGGTTTCGTTGCCAGGCCTATTGATGATTTGAGTATCGCGTTCGACATGCGCTATTCAGATGCCTATTATTCCGATGAGTTTAATCAGGCGCGCGGCAAGATCGATCCTTATTTCACAGCGGATGCTGAAATTTCCTACGAGTTTCAAGGTGCGCGTCTGTTCCTTTCTGCGACGAACCTCTTTGACACCCGTGACCCCACATCCGTTATTTTCCTTCGGCCCAACCCGGCGGATGATGCCGCTAGCGTGACCACGCCGAGGAGCATTAAATTGGGTGTTGAGGTTGCATTTTAGGGAAAGAGACAACAGTGACGCTGGAGGTATAACGTGAGCTCAAAGACAGTATCTGCTCCGCAAGTCGTGGATAGAAACTGGTGGATATTGCTGGCCATAGGCTCCTTATATGTCGGTTTTGGTATCGCAGGCGGCGTGATTCAGGGAGCAATGCCGCCTATCCTGCGGGCGCAAGGATACAGTGTCGGTGCTGTTGGGTGGTTATTCGCCCTCTACCTGCCCTTTGGTATCAGTTTTCTTTGGGCTTCTTATATCGACCGCTTTGCTATCCCTTTTCTTGGCAGGAGAACCGGCTGGATTGTGATGATGCAGCTTGGGGCGGTACTGGGGATCCTCGTGCTGTCGGGTGGCTCCGATTTACCGTTGGAAGCATTGTTCGCGATTGCCTTACTGTCTGTTTTCTGTCTCGCCACCATGGATATCGCCCTGGATGCTCTTTCCGTGGAGCAGATTGCTCCTGACTGGCGTCCAAAAGGAGCTGCCATAAAACTGGCGGCCCTCGGGATCGGCGGTATTCTCGGCGGAGGCCTGTTCGTTCCCCTGTTTAACTGGATCGGTTGGAGCGGGGCTTTTATCTGTCTTGGGATTGCGATGGGCGTCGTCGCTCTGCCGATTTTGACGCTGACTCAGGCAGATCGTCGACAGTCGCAAAACCGCAAGGTGGTAGATAGCGGTGAAAAGCAAGGATCTCCCAGCCTGTTGAGCGGGTTGCGAGATCGGGAGTTACGGAACCGGCTTCTTATCGTTACTGTCAGTTGCAGCATTATTTTTCCGCTGGCGGGCCTGAACAGGATCATGCTCGTGGATATCGGTCTGCCGCTTGAGCGTATCGGCTGGATCGTCGGGACCCTTGGTCCTCTTTCCATGATGGTGACGGCCGTTATTGCCATGCCGCTTATGCAAAAACTGGGTCTGGTCCGGACACTCTATGCCTTTGCCCTGGTCTGCCTGATAGCGCTGGCGGCTTTGCTCTTTGGTTATCTCATGCAGTCGGAGATTATCGCGACAACGGGAACAACGCTTCTGACGGGCGCGGTCAGCGGCATGTTCGTGGCCATGCTGGCTAAGATCATAGGATGGTCCAACGGGGACCAGCCGGCGACGGACTATGCCGCCTATTACGGTATCAGCCGGTTTGTCAGCACGGCGGCAACCATCGCGGTCGCACAGCTGATACCGCTGATCGGGTGGCCTGCCCTCTATCTTGCCGGCCTTGTCGCCATACCGCTTGTTGTCTTGTTTCTACGCAATATCCTGATTGAAGGTACATCATGACCAAACCCCATAAACCCGCAGGCTGGATTGGGGCTCAGGTTCCAGATGGCGCTTTGTTCGACTTGTCTCAGTGGCCGCTGGTCCTGGCGCGTTTTCCGGAACTTGATGAGGAAAACAGGGTCACGCGTGTCCTTGAGGGGCTCGACGCTATTCTGGATCAGCAAAAACCTTATGCTGTCATCTGGCAGGTTGCGTCCCATGATCATGATGACGAGCCGCATGAAGGAGAAGTTATCTCCAATAAGTGGATAAAACGACGCCGGAACGATCTCAATAAATATTGTCGCGGTTATACCTACATTGTTCCGAATTCTTCCTTTCGGAATGAACTGGAAGATCATCTCGCTGTCGTACGGGAACGGCTGTTCCAGTTTCCGATGGAAATCGCCGACCATAAAGAGCAAGCTATTGAGATTACAAAGCGTATGCTTGAACAGGCTAAGCCAACAGCACCTTGACTGTTTTCGGAAGTCATCTGCTATTCTTCGTCCGTTAAACCGACATGCCTGAAATCTCTCTTTTATAAAGGCAGCTTTGAGGCATAATCCGTTGGACTTCAGGAAATCGATTTGGTTAACGAACCTGGTTGGACAAATGGATTTTTGCGTATAAGAATAGGCTTTATGAATACTCTTGTTCTCTTTGAAATCGGATTGGCGGTGAGTTGCCTCGTCTCTCTTTTCCTGATGCGCCGTACGTATTTTCCCATGAATCTCTTCTGGGCGGTTGGTGTTGTCGCCATTGGGATGGCGGCTTTGCTGGGGGCGTTCGTCTATGGCGGCTTCGGAGCGGTCAAGCCCTATCATAGTCAGGTTTCAGCCTTTGCCAGTTCTATAGGGCTTGCGAGTTTTGCACTGGCCGCGCTGGGAGGTGCCTTTGCCCGGCAATTTCATGAGGCAGGCTGGTGGATCGTTCTTTTCGCCGTGACAGCTTTGATTGCTGTGTTGCTCTTTGATCTCTGGAAACTGTCGGAAATAGCGCGTTATAGTGTTGTCGGTATTCTGGCGCTGGCTGCTTTTTACCGGTTGGTTACCAATGCGGCGACGGGCATTTTTCTGTTGCTTGGTGTCGCGGCGCTGGTTGTGGGCGGTTTGGCCGGCGAATGGCTTGCCGGCCTTGCAGGTATGCAGCAGCTGAATGTGTTTCATCTGTTGATGTCCCTGTCTGTTCTCTCTTTTGGTGCTTTCGCCGCAAAAGAGTAAAGAGACCCGGAAAGCCCTTGCAAACCTTACGGCAAGGGCGTATGTGTGGGTCGTTAATAGCCGCCGACTATTAATGGACCTGCGCCGCGACGCAGGGGCCAAAGAGCATTAATCAATATTTCAGACTAGACTTATATAATTCCGAGCCATGTCCGCGCTCCCGGGAGTTGTGGCAAATTATATTTATGAAAGAAGCGAGTGTTAGGGATGACTGAAGCAGCATCAGCAACCGCCTCACAGAAGGAACTGTTTGTCGTTTTTGGCGGAAAGGTTAAAGATACCCGCAGCCGGGACTTTATTGATCCGAAGAAGGTCGATGTAGAAGGCTTTTTCGAAAATTACGATGATGCCATGAGCGCCTGGCGGGCCGCCAGCCAGATGAAGGTGGATGACGCTTTCACAAAGTTTGTGATTGTCCGTCTCTGGTAAAGATTTCCGAGCCGGGATCGACTTTGTTGATCCCGGATTATGGAATTCCTGTAAAAGTTGATTGTCATAATCGGGCTTCCCGGATTACTGTTGGGGCGGGGCTGACCAACCGTAACCAAGGCAAATCAACGTGCGTAACTTTTCCTATCCCGGACGATCCGTGACTTATGGCCTGAACGGCGCCATAGCAACTTCCAGTCAACATGCCAGCCAGGTAGGCCTTTCTATTCTGAAAGCAGGCGGTAACGCCATGGATGCTGCGATTGCATCTTGTGCCGTGCAGTGCGTGGTGGATCCCATGCAGACCGGTATCGGAGGAGACTGTTTTGCCCTTATATCCCCCAAAGGATCTGCCGCTATTGAAGGTTGGAACGGTTCGGGCCGGGCACCGGCCGGGCTGACGGCTGATCTGTTGCTGGATCAGGGGGAGACGGAAATTTCCCTCACCAACCCGCATTCCATAACAGTGCCGGGGGCGATTGATGCCTGGGTCAAACTGCATGAGCAATATGGTTCCATGGACTTCGCCGATTTGCTGGCACCGGCGATTGATTGCGCGGAAAACGGTTATATTGTCACCCAGCGGACGTCCGTGGACTGGCAGCTTGCAGAAGAAAAATTGCGTGGCAATGAGGCAGCCGCTTCCCTTTATATGAAAGACGGTAAAACACCGGCTGCAGGCAGTGTCTGGCGTTTGCCGAAGCTTGCAGCGACACTGAAAGCCATCGCGAAAAACGGAAGGGCAGCCTTCTATGAAGGAGAGATTGCCGACAAAATGGTGACTTCCCTGAACGCTGCCGGTGCGACCCATACGACTGATGATTTCCGAGGCACGGCGGCCAACCCGGTAGATCTTATTTCCACGGAATTTCAGGATCACCAGGTCTGGCAGATCCCGCCGAACGGCCAGGGGGTTACAGCGCTGCTGATGATGAATATCCTCAAGCGCTATGATATGAAGGGTCTGGATCCCGTGGGGGCTAAGCGCCTTCACCTGCAGGCCGAAGCGGCGCGTCTTGCTTACCTGGCCCGGGACATTTATGTGGCGGATCCGGACGTTTCAGATGTGCCGGTTGATAGGCTGCTCTCCGAAGATTTTGCTGATCATCTGTGCGGCTTTATCGAGGTTGGTAAAGCCGGTGATCCGGGCGGCGGGAGGGCGTTCGACAAGCATAAAGACACGGTTTACTTAAGCGTCGTTGATAGAGACGGAACCGCGGTATCCTTTATCAATTCCCTGTTCCACCCTTTCGGTTCCGGTATCGCCTGCACCGAGACAGGCGTTATTTTCCAGAACAGGGGCGCCGGTTTTGTGCTGGACAAAGAACATCCCAATTGTCTGGAACCCGGGAAACGGCCGTTGCATACCATCATTCCCGGCATGGTCACCAGCGGTGGTGCTGCCAGTCTCTGTTATGGTGTGATGGGCGGTGCCTATCAGCCGGTGGGACATTCCCATGTCCTGTCCAACCTTTATGATTTCGGTATGGATGTGCAGGAAGCCATCGATTGTCCGCGCGCTTTCTATAATGCCGGCGTCCTGGAACTGGAGGAAGGTATCGGCGACAATGTGGCCGAGGAACTGACTGCCATGGGATATGAGATCAAACGGGCCGATATCGCCATGGGCGGCGGCCAGATGATCGCCATGGATCAGAGTGCCGGTGTCCTGTCTGCTGCCTCGGAACCTCGCAAAGATGGCTGCGCTTTAGCTTATTAAAAAAGAGAGCCGTTCGCGCCAAGCAACTGTAGCCGCTCAATCCGCATCTTTATGGGCGGGTGAGTGGCCAACAGCTTTGACGATTTTGCCGGAAAATCCCGGAACGGATTGACAAGAAACAAATGCTGAATGGATCTGTTGGCACGGACATACCGGTCTTGTGCAGTTGATATCTTCTGTAAGGCGCCGATCAGACCGTTTGGATAGCGGGTAAGTTTGACAGCGGTTGCGTCGGCCAGATATTCCCGCTGGCGGGAAATTGCCATCTGGATCAGTTTTGCCGCCAAGGGCGCCAGGATGGAGATCAGAAGAATAACCGCAGCACCGATGGCATTGCCGCCTTTGTCGTCACTGGACGACGATGAATAGCTGCTGCCGTAGTTCGAGCGGTAGCGTCGGCGATAGCTGAGTTCCTGCATGGAATCCCCAACCAGAAGAATTAATCCGACCAACACACTGACAACGGTTTTATAGCGGATATCGTCATTGAGGATATGAGACATTTCATGGGCGATAACGCCCTGTAACTGATCCCGGGAGCAGTGTTTTAAGAGACCGGTGGTGACGCAGATAGTTGCTTTTTCCGGCGACAGACCCGCAGCAAAGGCATTCATGGCCGGGCTTTCAAGAATGCCGACGGACGGCATGGGCAGGCCTGAGGCGATGGCCATTTCCTCCGTAACATTGAACAGTCTTTTGTGGAGATCACGATCCGCCGGGATAGCACCCACCTTGTCCAGAAGATATTCATCTCCCCTTGCCAACGCGTAAACCGTCCAAAGAAGGGATGCGGTGACAAAGGCACCCAGCCCGATCAGGGCGCCGATATTATAATAGGGAATGCCGCTTGGATACTGATAAGAGTCATACTGAATACCGAAGATGTAAACCTCGGCTCCCCAACCGAGACCATAACCGGTCAGGGCTGCGAGCAGGGTCAGCAGAAGGATCAGGTAGTTTGTCAGTTTCTTGTTATGGCGGATGGCACCTTCAAAATCCGTCTTCAGGATAATAGGGCCGCGGTCGATAATATCCTGTCGGAGCGTGTCCTTTTTCCTGTCGGAAACTTCCGTAACCACTTCGGTTTCCCAGGGAGTACGGCGTCCCCGTGTCCATGGATTTTTAAAGGATTGGTCTTTTGTGTCAGTCATGGAACCCTCCTAGCGGAGGTCCACCTTGATGGCCTGTTTTTCCGGCTCCGCCACTTCGAAATAGACGGCTTTGGTGAAGTTGAACATCGAGGCAACCAGATTGCTCGGAAACAGTTCTACCTTTGTATTCAGAGTCGTGGCACTGTCATTATAATGCTGGCGGGCGAAGGAAATGCGGTTCTCGGTCCCAGTGAGTTCTTCCGTCAGTTCCGAGATATTCGTGTTGGATTTCAGGTCCGGATAATCTTCCACAACTGCCAACAGCTTGCTGAGTGCCTGTGTAAGCTGTCCTTCCAGATTGATGGTTTCTTCCCGTGACTGGCCGGAAGCATTGATGGCTTTGTTCCGCGCCTCGATCACATTAGTCAGGGTTTCCTGCTCAAAATCCATGGCGTCTTTGGTGACCTCCACCAGATTGGGGATCAGATCATGGCGGCGCTTAAGCTGTACGTCAATCTGACTCCAGGCATTTTCCGTCTGGTTTTTGAGGCGTATCAGGGTGTTGTAGAGGGAAACACCATAGCCGAGGATCAAAACGACAGCGGCAAGAATAACAATCACTGAAACAGGCATATAACCCCCTCTTCGTTATTTTGTTTGATGTCCTACAATCTTATAGGTGCGATCTCTGGTCGTAATTTCAATGATTTTTTTCAATCACATACGTTCCGGAACGTCGATACCCAGGAGGTTCAGGGCGGTTTCGATCTGACGGAGCGTGACCGCGCAGAGGGTCAGGCGGGAGGCTCGGATTGCTTCGTCTTTTTCGCCCAGAACATGGCAATCGTGATAGAAGCTGTTGAATTCCTGCGTCAGGGTGTAGACATGGTCGCACAGGATATGCGGGGCGTTCTTTTCTGCGGCGGCAAGGGTTGCTTCGGGAAGCTGTGAGAGGGCCAGTAGCAGGTTGCGTTCCGCATCCGCGCTTAAAGTGAGCGGTCCTTCTTCAAGCCCCTGTTCCCTGGCTTTGCGCAGCATGGATTTGATCCGCACCGCCGCATACATCTGGTAGGGGCCGGTTTTACCTTCAAATTTGGTGAAGCGTTCCAGATCGAAAACGTAATTGGACATGCGCTGGTTGGAAAGATCCGCGAATTTAATGGCGGCGATCCCCACCTTGGTGGCGATATCCTCCAGTTCATCCACGCCGAATTTCTCATCCATACCGGCTTCCAGAACCACCTTGCGGGCTTCGGTGATGGCATCTTCGATCAGGCTGCGGAGCCGAACAACACCGCCATCCCGGGTTTTGAGAGGTTTGCCGTCCTTGCCATTGACGGTGCCGAAACCGATATGCTCAAGATGTGCCTTTTCCGGAATGCTGACACATTTGCGCGCGGCCCGGAAGACCTGTTCGAAATGAAGGCTCTGGCGGGCATCCACCACATAAAGAATGCTGTCCGGCTGATGATCCCGCTGCCGCATCTCAATGGTGGCCAGATCCGTGGTGCCATACATAACAGCGCCGTCTGATTTCTGCAGGATCAGGGGCGGCATTTCCTTTTTGTCGTCTTCTTCGGCTACCCGGACAACGGTGGCACCATCAGACAGTTCCGAATAGCCTTCTTTTTCCAGTCGTTCCAGCATGGGCGGGATCAGGTCGTTGGTATCGGCTTCCCCGTTCCACTCTGTGAAATGAGCGCCCAGCAGATCAAAATCGATTTTAGTCTCGGCCACCGAGACATCCAGCATATGCTGCCAGAGGGCGCGATATCCGGCCCGGCCGCTCTGAAGCTCGAAGGTGGCACTGCGGGCTGCTTCCAGAAATTCAGGATCTTCCTTGCTGCGGGCGGAGGCTGACGGATAAAGCTCCTGCAATTCATCGACGGTAACCGGCGATTCCGCGGGGAAGGGGCCTTCATTCTGATTATCGAAATAGGGAAGATCCGGTTTTGCGAGCTCAATTTCCTTGATCAGCAGCCCCATGGGCAAACCCCAGTCGCCGAAATGCACGTCACTGACGACCGTATCCCCCAGAAAATCCCGAAGGCGTCGCAGGCTTTCGCCAATAATGGTTGCCCGCAGATGTCCCACATGCATGGCCTTCGCCACATTGGGGCCGCCAAAATCGAGAATCACGGTCTCCGATGAGTGCCCTTCACGAGCACCAAAATGTGGATCCGCCGCAAAGGCATCGAAATGTGCCTTCAGATACGTGTCGGACAGCCGGATATTGATAAAACCGGGGCCGGCCAGGGATAGTTCGGCGAAATTGTCATTGGTTTTAAGTTCCGAAAGGATTGTTTCTGCAATCTCCCGCGGGTTTTTCTTGGCGGCTTTTGCAGCGGCGAGCGCGCCGTTACACTGGAACTGCCCCAGCTCCCGACGCTGTGAGACGACCACGCGGCCAAGGGCCGGATCCAGATCGCATTTGGCAAAGGCCTCTCCGACCAGTGAACTCAATTTGTTCAGAAGGGATTGGGTCACGTTTTTGTCTCTCATCTCTTTAAAAGAACGGACAGGTTCTTTATATAAGGTCTGACCGCTATTTGTCTGTTTCGGCGCCCTGTCTACTGGAAAATGATCCAAAGGCCAAGGAAATTGGGGGCTTGTCCGTGGCTTGATGAAAAAATGAGCAGGATTCTGCGGTCCTTCCCTTGACTCTCACCACAGCATTGCATAAATCGGATAAGAATTTTTGTTAGCACTCTCTGTATGTGAGTGCTAACAGCTAAATGAAAATCCGTTATGACCTCAAAAATTAGGGAGAGGCTTTAATGTCATTTCGTCCATTGCACGATCGCGTGCTGATCAAGCGCGTTGAAAGCGAAGAAAAATCCGCTGGTGGAATTATTCTCGTTGACAGCGCACAGGAAAAACCAAGCGAAGGCGAAGTCGTCGCTGTTGGTGGCGGTGCCATCAAAGAAGACGGTTCTGTCCGTGCACTCGATGTTTCTGTTGGTGACAAGGTTCTGTTCGGTAAATGGTCCGGTACTGAAGTCAAGCTCAACGGTGAAGAACTGTTGATCATGAAAGAGTCCGACATCATGGGCGTCCTGGGCTAACCCTCACTACAGATTTAAGGAATTATCAGAATGGCTAAACAAGTTAATTTCGGTGCGGATGCACGCGCGCAAATCCTCAAAGGTGTCAACACTCTTGCTGACGCGGTTAAGGTAACACTCGGCCCGAAAGGCCGGAATGTTGTTCTCGACAAATCCTTCGGCGCACCGCG
>DIYE01000174.1:4996-6485 GCA_002428885.1 Alphaproteobacteria bacterium UBA6062 | reverse complement strand
TCACCAAAGACGGTGTTTCCGTTGCCAAGGAAATCGAACTGGAAGATAAGCTGCAGAACATGGGCGCTCAGATGGTCCGTGAAGTTGCTTCCAAAACCAACGATGTTGCCGGTGACGGTACAACAACGGCCACAGTTCTGGCTCAGTCCATCGTTCAGGAAGGCCTGAAAGCAGTTGCCGCGGGCATGAACCCGATGGATCTGAAACGCGGTATCGATCTTGCTGTCGGCAAAGCTGTTGAAAGCATCCAGGGCGCTTCAAACCCGGTTGCCGGCGCTGAAGAAATTTCACAGGTCGGTACAATCTCCGCTAACGGTGAGGCTGAAATCGGTTCCATCATCTCCGAAGCCATGCAGAAAGTCGGCAACGAAGGTGTTATCACTGTTGAGGAAGCCAAAGGCCTCGAAACTGAGCTGGACGTTGTTGAAGGTATGCAGTTCGACCGCGGTTACCTGTCACCTTACTTCGTAACCAATGCAGAAAAAATGCTGGCTGAAATGGAAAGCCCGTTCATCCTGCTGCATGAAAAGAAACTGACCAACCTGCAGCCGATGCTGCCGATCCTCGAAGCTGTTGTTCAGGCCGGTAAGCCGCTCCTGATCATTGCTGAAGATATCGAAGGCGAAGCCCTGGCAACTCTGGTTGTCAACAAGCTGCGCGGCGGCCTGAAAATCGCTGCTGTTAAAGCACCTGGCTTCGGTGATCGCCGTAAAGCCATGCTCGAAGACATTGCGATCCTCACCGGCGGTCAGCTGATCTCCGAAGAGCTGGGCATCAAACTGGAAAGCGTTACCCTCGATATGCTGGGTACTGCCAAAACAGTGACCATCTCCAAAGAGGAAACAACGATCGTTGACGGTGCCGGCACTAAAGACGACATCGATGCACGCTGCGGCCAGATCAAAGCTCAGATCGAAGAAACTTCTTCTGACTATGACCGTGAGAAACTTCAGGAACGTCTGGCCAAACTGGCTGGCGGTGTTGCCCTGATTAAAGTTGGCGGTGCAACGGAAGTTGAAGTGAAAGAACGCAAAGACCGCGTTGACGATGCCCTGCACGCAACCCGCGCTGCTGTTGAAGAAGGTATCGTACCAGGCGGCGGAACAGCTCTGCTCTATGCATCCCGCGCTCTTGAAGGTGTTGAAGGTGCCAATGCCGACCAGACAGTGGGTGTCAACATCATTGCCCGCGCCCTGCAGGCTCCGGTTCGCCAGATTGCTGAAAATGCCGGTGAAGACGGTGCTGTTATTGCCGGTAAGCTGCTGGAACAGAGCGATGCCACACACGGCTTCAATGCTCAGACTGGTGAATATGGCAACCTGCTGAAAGACGGTGTTGTTGATCCGGCTAAAGTGGTTCGGACAGCTCTGGAAGATGCGTCTTCCATCGCCGGCCTGCTGATCACCACAGAAGCAACTGTTACAGATGCTCCTGCCAAAGAAGGCGCTGCCGGTGGTGCACCTGCAATGCCTGACATGGGCGGTATGGG
>DIYE01000174.1:0-4860 GCA_002428885.1 Alphaproteobacteria bacterium UBA6062 | reverse complement strand
GAGGGCTGCGGATTTTCGCAGCCCTTTTCTGTTAACGCTTGATCTTAAACCTGTTTCTGAAAGACCTGGATAAAGTTGTTGGCTGGCATGGGACAGCTTTCAATCAGCTTTAACCCGTTCCGCTTCCCTTCTTTTTCCACATCTGCGATATCCCGAATTCCGAAATCCGGGTTCTGGTCCGTCAGCCAGCGCTCGAATTCCGCATTAGAAGGGGCGGTATGCTCTCCGTTCATCCGGAAGGGGCCGTATAGGAACAACTGTCCTCCATCTTTCAGGATACGCCCGGCTCCACGCATCAGTCCCTCACAAACACCCCAGGGGGCGATATGGATCATGTTGGCGTTAAAGACGGTGGTAATGGGATGGTAGGCATACCCTTTTTCCTCTACTGGCCAGACATCGGCCATAGCATCGAGTTTCAGGCAGGGCAGAAAGTTCGGCCTTTCTTCATGGGCGCGCCAGGCTTCGACGCTCTGTATCTGCTCCTCCAGGAGATTTGTCGGCTGCCAGTTAAGATTCACTATCGGTGTCAGAAAGTGACCATGTTCACCGGAGCCACTGGCAATTTCCAGAAGGGTGCCGGTATCGGGCAATCGAGCCGTCAGGCAATCCCGGATAGCCTCCCGGTTGCGCGCCGTAGCCGGGGCAAAAATGCGTCTGTCATTCGTCATATCTGGAAGTTGTACATCCCGTTTTGTCTTGTCGTTGAATATTCTACTATATCAGATGCAATGGGAATTATAACCGTGGATTTTTTTCGTATTAGGTTTCATTTAATGAACTAAAAAGTAGTATTGAAATTATTTTAGATTTTTGGATTTTAAAATTTCTGTGTAAATTTTCTCTTTCAAAGAATTGATATTGTACGGTTAAAATTCGTAAATTTTATTATAGTAATTTGAAATATATATAATTTTTCCATAATTGCTATTGAGAGTCATTATTATTAGCGATATACAACGCCTAATTTACCAGTTGGGTAAATTTGTATATGTATATTATGAGTTGAAAATAATGTCTCAGAAGTCGAATGATGGAACCCAACTGCCTGCATCATTTATGGTCAGGCTCTTAACCCTTCCCGTTATCTCCGCCGCCTTGTTGTCCTCGCCCGTTTACGCAGCAGATAAAGCAGAGGAAACGCCCCCCAAAAAAGAGAAGGAAAAGCCGAACAGTCAGAGCTCAAAAGGAACAAAACTGGATCCAATCGTTGTGATCTCCAATGATGTCGATGCAGATAATGCTGGCTTAACAACGATTGACAATGAAATTGTCGACCGCCTGCAGGCCACAAGCATCCCGGAACTCCTGAATGATACGCCGGGGGTTGATCTGAACGGTACAGCACGGCCTGGAGGTCAATCCTTAAATATCTGGGGGTTTGGCGATCAGGAAGATGTGCGCATTACTCTGGATGGCGCACAGAAGGATTTTGAGAAATATCGTCAGGGTACTATTTTTATTGATCCTGAACTCGTAAAAAAAATTGATCTGGAAAAAGGTAGTTTTACTGCCAGAAGTACAGGTGCCTTTGGTGGTACCGTCAAGCTGGTAACCAAGTCAGCTTCAGACATGTTGAAGGAGGGGGAGAATTTTGGTGCCTTCCTGAAGTACGGTTATGCGACAAATGGTCTTGAGCACGCTCGCACAGTTGCTGCGTATGGTCGAGATCGAGAGTTAGGGGCCGAGTTTCTGGTGTCTGCGACATCGCGCTCTAACGATAAATTTAAAACAGGAGACGGTGAGCATCTGAATCTTTCAGAGCGCGACCTTTATAGCGGTCACTTTAAAGGAAGCTTTGAGCGGGAAGATCACCGGGCAGAAATCAGCGGTGCGGTTTCTTATGGTAACAATCAGGCTCCTTTCGCGGCTAAGCGCGGTCAGATCGAACCTTCCAGCTTTTCAATTGCAACCCATGGATATGAGAAAGCACTCGCCAGATTGACCGTTGATCGTCAGGTGCGGGATCAGTCCCTGGCTGCCGAATACAGCTATTTACCGGATAACCCTCTTATAAATCTCGGTTTCAAGATCGGGTGGTCGAAGACTTACCAGCGCGATGCCAGAATCCTTCCTTTGAGCGAACAGGGTTTTGTCAGCCTCGGGCTCGGCGGAAACAAGAATGAACTGACCTATGAAACCTTGACTGTAGACCTGGAAAATGAATCAGATATTTCCTCATTCGGCTATGACACGGTGCTCAGTTATGGCCTTCAGTATAAATATCACAAGCGGGACAGTTGGGCTTATTATCACAGTGGGCGCAGTAGCGCGGCCTTAAATTTCGGGAATTTGCAACCTTATAACATCCCAGGCGGATACCAGCAGTCCTATGGAGCCTGGACAGATTACAAAATAGATTTTGGGAATGGTCTTGAAATTACCCCCGGCGTCCGGTTTGACTATTTTGTGACAAACGGAGATGCAAATGTTGCGCCTCGCTATAACAATCCGGCTGTTAACCACGATTACGGGCGAGAAGTTCATAGCGGCATTTCCACTTCGTTAAACGTTTTTTATCGCGTTAACAGTGCGTTCAGCGTGTTTGGTGATTGGGCTTATAAGTTAAGAGCCCCGCTGATTGATGAACTCTATGATGTCGGAAGTACGCGTGCTTCTTCTAATCAGCTGGAAATTGAACGGGTTAATGCTAAACGTCTTGGCTTTATCATGACATCCGGAAATGTCCTGCAGGCTAACGATCATTTCAAAACCCGGGTTTCTATCTTCCGAAATGATGTCACGCATAATATCCATCGGCTGTATGGTGGTGCCAATGTCGCGGCATATCCTGATCCGGAGCCGACCTATGCTAATCTCCCCGGATACTATACCCAAGGATTTGAGGCGGAACTTTATTACGATAGCCCCAACATACTCGGCAGTGTCTCCCTGGCTCTTCAGGAAGGAAAGCATGAAGGTTCGTTAGCCAACATGTTTGGAGAAGACCAGCCGGTTTACGATATTGCTCCGGCAAAGCTTGTTACCGTCCTTGGCTATAAACTCATGGATGACCAGATGCTAATCGGCTGGAAGGGGCATTTCGTAGCAGCCCAGGATAACGTACCGGATGCGGCAACAGGATCTCCTTATCCTGAAACAAGGGGATATGGTGTCCACGACATATTCTATAGCTGGAAACCGTCCGAAGGCATGATGGAAGGGGCAGAGCTTCGTATGACCCTTCAGAATATATTTGACAGGGATTACGAATCTTACTTCGGCGTTTTCCCTGCCAAGGGTAGAAATTTTAAAGTTTCATTCAGCAAGAAATTCTGAGATCGAAACGATCTATTCCTTTTTTTCACGCCTTTCTTGCGCCGGCTTCCTGCGATGTTTTTTGAAGCCGGCGTCAAAGAAGTCGGGCCTTCTGTCAGACGGAACAATATGGGCCGTTTCAATCAAGAAGGTATTGAACGCATGTTCGATGGCTCTTCGGTCATTTGCCAGCGTATCCCGAAGATTTTCAAGGGACTGTTTATCAAGGGGGTTCTGTTTGAGCAGACGAGCCATCTCTTGCTTGTTGGATCGGTAAGATCTGAAAAGACTTCTAATCTCACCTTTCCGGTTTTTGAGAAGGCGCCTGATTTTGTCCTGTTCGGTCTGTTCGAGGGTTTCAAGGGCGGCAAAACGGTTGAATTTAAAGCCCGCGTGGCCTCTCTCTGCATGTTCGTGATAGATCCAGCGGGCGGCCATGAAACCGCCAACCGCAAAGTTAAGGCCCAGTGAAACCAGGAGGGCGATGACGAGGATGCGGGATTTAGCCATTCTCTTCCTCCCAGTTATCCAGGCTGTCTGAAATAAAGAGGCTATTGATATCATTGTCATCCGGGATTGTCAGAAGGTCCGGATTGGTAACACCGACCGTGATGCCGAGACAGGTCGCCAAAGCCATGCCAAGCGCCGGTTTCAGCAAGGCTTGAAAGAATTCATGGAAGGGCTGTCTGGTTCGTCCGATGTGGTGATCGGCATCTCGCAGGATGCGCCCCATAAGGTCCGATGGTGCTGTCGCCCCGGGCAGGGCTTCCGTCAGGAACAAATCTAACTCCTGGGCCTGGCGATGTTTTTCATGCGCGCTTTCCGATTGGCTCAGAAAGGCCAGGAGGGCATCCCGCTCCCCCTCGGGCCAGCGGTTGCTGTCCGCACCATAGGCGTTTAGAACCTGTTCCAGCCGTTCCGGCGTCACTGTCGGTTTTTCAGTCATTCAGTTCCCTCCCACCACATCTTTAAGCGGGCTTAAAATACTTTTAAGTTTCCGGCGTCCTCTGGCAAGCAGGGATTCAAGCGCGTCTACCGAAATTTCCATCATGTCCGCCGCTTCCCGGTTTCCACACTCCTCGAAATGGACAAGGGTGATGGCGATCCGCTGGCGGGCCGGTAAATCCCGCAGCGCTGCCTCAATCTGTTCTTTGATCTGACGCTTTTCCTGCTGCCTGAGTGGTGAATCCGCCGGATCTTCCAGATCAGGAATTTCGGTGTCACTATAACGGTCTTCTTTTCTTAGCCGGTCAATGCACAGATTGTGGGTCACTCTATGCAGCCAGGTTTTTATCTGTGCTTGTGCTTTCCAGGTTGCAGATATCTTCCAGAGCCTGAGGAAAGCCTCCTGCGTAACATCTTCCGCCTGGGCAGCATCCCCCAATATGCGATAGGCGAGCCGATAGGTTCCGTCAAGATGACGGGCTGCCAGTATTCGGCAGGCGGAGGTCTCTCCTTTAGACACTTGTTCCATCAGGTCGGCATCCTGCCTGATCAGGTCAACTGCGGTCATATGTCCTTATTCGCACGGCTCTTTCGGATAGAGACAGTTTCTCTACTCTGACCCTTTAACGGGGCAGTTTCAATCTTCCGTCGCATCTC
>DIYE01000067.1 GCA_002428885.1 Alphaproteobacteria bacterium UBA6062 | reverse complement strand
AGCCAGCCAAGCTCAGCCATTGTCTTCCAGTGATCCCGGCTGAAACCGAGATCTGTTTCCGACAGTTTGGCCCGGGCTTCCGGCGCATAATTATCCTGAACAAAGCGATCAATGCTGTCTTTCAACAAGGATTGCTCTTCTGATAGTTCAAAATCCATTTTTATTATTCCTTATAATCCCAGTACCATTTTAGAGATGATATTACGCTGAATTTCATTACTGCCGCCATAAATGGAAGCTGCTTTAAGATAGAGATGCTCGGCCATCGGACCTACTGCATAATCAGGACCAATCGGCGCTTCGTTGCTGCCTTCATACTCTCGCTGCGCTTCATAGGGCGCACCATACATACCAAGAGACTCAACCAGCAGATCCGTCAGCCGTTGCTGGATTTCCGTTCCCTTGATCTTCAGAAGGGACGGCTCCGCACTCAGTTTTTTGCCGCTTTCCAGCATGGAGAGCATGCGCAATTCCGTATATTCCAGCGCCATCAGATCCACTTCGATCTGCGTCAGTTTGCGCATGAAGTCGCGGTCTTCTTCAAGATATCCGCCATTCACCCGCTCACATTTCGCAATCTCGTGCAAGCGATCCACTTTCCGCTTGGACTGGGCAACCCGGGCGATACTGGTCCGTTCATTCCCCAGCAGGAATTTCGCATAGGTCCAGCCTTTATTTTCCTCGCCAATGCGGTTTTTGATCGGTACCCGTACATCATCGAAGAAAACCTCGTTGAGGGTATGTTCCTTATCCAGACCGATAATCGGTTTCAGGGTAATGCCCGGTGATTTCATATCAATCAACAGAAAGGAAATCCCTTCCTGCTGCTTGGCATTCGAATCCGTGCGCACAAGACAGAAAATCAAATCAGCATGCTGAGCATGGGACGTCCAGATCTTCTGACCGTTGACCACATAATCGTCGCCATCCCGAACGGCTTTGGTCTGCAGAGATGCGAGATCCGAACCGGAACCAGGCTCTGAATATCCCTGACACCACCAGTCATCGGAATTGAGGATCCGCGGCAGGTAGTGATCTTTCTGTTCCTGATTGCCGAACGTGTAGATAACCGGCCCGACCATGCTTACGCCAAACGGCATGGGGCTTGGAGCCGAGGCCCGCCCCATCTCCTGGGCGAAAATGTATTTCTGGGTGGTTGTCCAGCCTGTTCCACCATATTCAACTGGCCAGTTCGGCGCCATCCACCCTTTTTCATTCAGGATTTTCTGCCACCTGACCTGTCCTTCTTTGGAGAAGTGAAGACCACGATCACACCGCTCCTTGATATCAGCCGGCAGCTTTGTTTCTATAAAATCTCTGACCTCAGCCTGAAAGGCTAAATCTTCGTCACTGAAAGACAGATCCATTGGGGTTTCTCCATTATTTGGCAGGGCATCTCATGTGCCCATTCCGGGCCTATGCTAGGCCGAGATGCCACCGATTGCAAGCGCACCGTTACGGCCTGTTTCGCAGCCGGTAAAAACAAGTGTTTTCCCCTGCGTAAACAAACGCGCGATGCTCTGTTTCAAGAGCGTAATTTTCAGGAAATCACCTTGAATCCGGCAGTTCCGTCCCGCTCTACCTGAGACACCAACGCAACTTCCCAATCCAGATATTCCTGCATTCTCTCGCGAATTTTCTCCTTATTGTCATAAGGCTTATACCAGAGATCGTCCTGTCGGCTGAGCAATCGAGTATCTCCTTCTTCGAAGGATAATCCGGCTACCCGCCAGCTATCATTCCCTCCTTGCAAAACATGAACAATGGCATCAGGCCGGGCATGGGCAATATCCGGAACAGCGAGATGAGCTCTTGCAGGATCTTTGGCCGTTACGACGATATATCCCACAGGTGGCAGGAAAGTAAGATCCTGCTGCACACGGGAGCGGATCGCCCAGTAGGCGCCCGGAACATGGCCTGCCCGGTAATCCAGTGAATTCCCCACATCAATAACGGCTGCCGCCTCACCGGATGCTATGACGGCATCCAGCTCCAGCGCCGATATTTCAGGTGCTTTATCCTTGATGCTTCGAATAACCGGCCCACTTTGCATTTGCTGGCCTGAAAAATCCGTCATGACATGCACATGTTCCCAACCGATCTGCTTAAGCCAGGAGGCGGTCATCCAGGCGCGTACCTCCCGATCATCGAACAGCACCAGAGTTGCCCCTCGGACACCAACATATTCATCTGTCGCCTGAACCAATTGACCACCCGGCGCGTGACGGCTACCGGCCACTCGTTCTTTTAGAAATTCTTCTTCGGTTCTGACATCCAGCAAAAACAAGCTCCGAACATTCTGCTGCTCTTTCAGTTTAAGCAGTCCTTCGGCATCCAGGGCAGTTGCCCCTGCCTGTTCGGCGACGGCTCTGGCGGCACGAATGCTCTTTTGCAGATTATCCGAAGAAGGCATGTCCGCGCAGGCATCAGATCCGCGGCTCAGCTTATGTCCGGCCAGATACCAACCCATGGTTCCGTCTTTAAGCGCCATAACAGGATTGGGAATACCCGCATTGATCAGGGATTGCGCACCAATGATGCTTCTGGTCCGTCCGGCACAATTGACCACAATGGGTGTAGCGGCGTCCGGAACTGCTTCATAAATCCGGTGAACAAGCTCGGCGCCCGGCATATCAACACCGCCCGGGATACTCATCCGCTTGAACTCGCCCAGAGGCCGACTGTCGAAAATGCGGATATCTTCACCGTCCGCAAGGCGCGCTGCCAGCTCATCTGCCGTAATATGCGGCGTGCCGTTATGATGCTCGACAAATTCCCCGAAAGCCTTGCTTGGAACATTGACGCCGGAGAAAATCTCCAGACCGGCGGTCTGCCAGCCCGCAATGCCGCCTACGACAATATGCAGGTTTGTATATCCAAGGCTTAAAAGCACCTCAGCCGCCCGATCAGCAAGATCTTCATCCTCTCCCTGATCCAGAAGGTAAACCGGGACTGTCTTGCGGGGCACCAGCTCTTCAACCCTCAGTTCAAGAATGCTAAGCGGTAGCGGTACGGCCCAGAAGGGATGTCCCTGGGCATGAACGCCCTGTTCCCGAACATCCAGAAAAGCCAGTTCTTCACCCGCTTTCAGCTTTTCCTGAAGATCTTTAGGCGCAATCTCTCCAACCATTAACCGCGAGCCTCACGAATATCCGTATGAGCCGGGAAGACCTTCCATTCCCGGTTTACACTGCTCCAGTAATTGCGGCCCGACAACTGTTCCAGCGCCAGCCCATACATATGGAAATTGATTACCGGCTCTCCCGGAGTGATATGAATGCTGTGAATATCATCGGGAAGCAGCGTCACCCCCGTTCCGGCTTCAACCACCTGATTGCCGGTGATGGCAACACCATCTTCCGTCTTCTGATAGAACCTGTTTTCCTCCCGCCCCTGGATACCGACAATCACGGCCCAGGTGGTATGATCATGAGGCGGCGCATCTACGGCTCCGGATGCCACGTTGGCATAGAGTGCAAAGCGGTGATCCTCATCTTCCGACAATCGATACAGGCAGTTTCGCCGCTTGACGCCGTCTTCCGGCGGCGGGAAATCTTCCAGGCTGAAAAGGTCCTTTGCGGTCGCCAGCTCTTTAAGTTCCTCTTCAATTTTAAGCAGCAAGGCCTTATCCGGATGCCCGCTTCCGGTCATGCCCCGGATCCTATCCACACTCTCTTTTATTCGGCTTTCTCTTTGCGACTGTCTGGACATGTTTCTCTCCCATTTCCGGTATTCTACTCCGGTAAAAGACAGGCGCAAGAAAGATCCGGTTGTATGGACAGGTTCAGATTTCTTTCATAGACTTCTGAAAAAAGGAGAACAAAAATGACCCGCCTGCCCGAAGACCGATACACGCTCATTGGCGTAAATGGTTCCCCCTATTCCATGAAGATGCGGGCAATATTGAGATACCGCCGACTTCCTTTTAACTGGGTGATCCGAACGACCCGCAACACCCATCTGCTGGATCACATAAAACCTGCCCTTATTCCGGTTCTCTATGTACCGGGTGATGAGATTCCGAAAATTGATAGTACTCCCATGGCCTACATGCTGGAGAAACGTCATCCGGGTCAAAGGTCCATCATTCCTGAAGACCCTGTTCAGGCTTTCTTTTGTCATATTATTGAGGATATGGCCGATGAATGGCTGACCAAACCCATGTTTCATTATCGCTGGATGTATGAAGCCGATATCAAATATGCCATGCAATGGATCATTGATGAGCGTTTTCCCGATGCAGACGACGCCGAGCGTCAACGCCAGATGGATTTATTCGCGAGCCGCCAGATCGGCCGTATGCCGCTGGTCGGCTGCACAGAGGAAAACAGAAGCGCCGTTGAAGGAAGCTACCATCGCATCCTTGGCATTCTGGAAGGCAGTCTCAATCAGCACAAATATCTGTTCGGCTCCCGTCCGTCCCTCGCTGATTTCGGCCTGTTCGGACAATTAACAGTCCTCGCAACGGACCCCACCCCTCTTGCTGTTATGCGCGGAAAAGCGCAACAGCTTGAAAGCTGGCTTCGGGTGATGGAAGACACGTCCGGTATTGAGGGTGACTGGCACTCAGACCCGGAACCGTCAAATACCGTGAAAGAGCTGCTATCCTTCGCAGGAGAGGTTTATCTGCCTTTCCTTGAGGCGAACAAAACCGCCTTGGAAAAGGGAGCGGAAAGCTTCAAACTGACTATCCTGGGGCATCCTTACAGTCAGGGGGTCTTTAGCTATCAGGTTAAATGTCTTGATGAAATCAAACGGCGTTATCAGGCACTGGCCGAGAGTGACAGAGAACGGGCAGCCCCTGTATTGAAAGAAGCCGGTATACTGATCCATCTATAGCAGGAAGCCGCACTCCGTTTTCACAAACTTCGTTTGTAGAATCCCCTTTACAGCCCGGTTTTGAAACGCTAAGGCCCTGTGCAACGACAATTACAATAAAGGTGGACAGCCCTATGTTTATCAATGGCGCGTGGCGTGAAGCCAATGACGGCTCCCGTTTCTCCGTAATCAATCCGGCCAATGGCGATGTTATCGACGAGGTAGCGAACGGCGGCAAGGCCGAAGCAAAAGAAGCCATCGACGCAGCGGCAGAAGCTTTTAAAAGCTGGTCTAAAACAAGCGCCTACCAGCGCTCCGCCTTCCTGTATCGGGCACACGGCCTGATGATCGAAAAGAAGGAAGAGCTGGCTCGTCTGATGACCACCGAACAGGGAAAACCCCTGAAAGCGTCCCGCAATGAAGTACAGTATGGCGCGGATTTTCTTCTCTGGTATGCAGAAGAAGCCAAACGCATTTACGGAGAGACCATTCCGGCACCGCGCGGCGATCAACGCTTTATCGTACAACAGCATCCGGTCGGGGTTGTCGCAGCGGTCACCCCCTGGAACTATCCGATTTCCATGCTCACCCGCAAAATAGCCCCTGCACTGGCAGCCGGCTGCACCATTGTCCTCAAACCGGCCGAGGCAACCCCCCTTTGCGCCATGGCGATGTATAAAATCTTTGAAGAAGCCGGACTGCCGGCCGGTGTTGTCAATCTGGTAACAGCCGAGAAACCAGCCACTATCGGTGAGGAATTCGTCAGCAACCCGAAAGTCGCAAAACTGACCTTCACAGGCTCCACCAATGTGGGCAAGATGCTGGCCCGCGAAGCGGCCTCCAACATGAAGCGGGTCTCCATGGAGCTCGGCGGTCACGCCCCCTTTATCGTTTTTGACGATGCCGACCCGGAACATGCCGCAAAAGGCGTTTCGCTGGTCAAGTTCCTCAATACCGGACAGGCCTGCATCAGCCCTAACCGCATCTTTGTCCACAAATCCATTGCGGAGCCGTTTGTGGAAACCCTGGAAAGCCGGGTCAGGAAGATGCGCGGTGGTAACGGGCTTGAAGACGGAATCAGCATCGGGCCGCTTGTCGGACCGGGCGCTGTCGAAAAAGTGGAGCGCCAGGTCTCAGACGCCGTTGATAAAGGCGCCCGGCTGGTTTGCGGCGGGCATCGCCTGATGGATAACGGCCTGGACAAAGGCTTCTTCTACGCCCCGACGGTGCTGGCCAATGTCACCGAAGACATGTTGATTTATCGGGAAGAGACCTTTGGTCCGGTTGCTCCGGTCCTCACGTTCGAGGATGAAGATGAAGTGCTTGAAAAAGCCAACGACACCAACTACGGCCTTGCCGCTTATGTCTACACGCCCAATATCGGGCGAGCCTTCCGTATGTATGAAGGGCTGAAATTCGGGATTATCGGCATTAACGATATCAACCCGACCGCCGCTGCCGCTCCGTTTGGCGGTATGAAGGAAAGCGGCCTTGGACGCGAGGGCGGCCATGAAGGGATGGCTGAATATCTGGAAACCAAACTTGGCGGTTTCTCAATTTAAGCATTTACGCCTCCGATATCTGAGATAGACTTCCCCCGGAAGAATACTGGGGGAAGTTGAATGATTAAAAAAGCGCTTCTGGGTCTGGTTGGCATTATCCTGATCCTGCTCATCGTGATTGTCGTCCGGACAGTCCTGAACAGTCCGGATAGTCAACTGACCGAAAAAATTGCGCCTGCGGACATCAATGTTGATGCCGCCGCCGGACGACTGGGAGAAGCCGTTCGGATCCGGACCATTTCAGAAAGCCGGGACGCACCGGTTGCAGCAGAAGCCTTTGACGCCCTGCATGCCCTGCTTGATCGCTCCTATCCGCTTGTCACGGCACAGCTTAAAAAAGAAGTGATTGGCGGACATAGCCTTTTATACACCTGGAAAGGCAGCGACCCTTCCTTAAAGCCCGCCCTTTTTATGGGTCATATGGATGTGGTTCCTGTGGAGCCCGGCACGGAAGACCAGTGGACCCATCCGCCCTATTCCGGCAAGATCGCAAATGGTGCCATATGGGGACGGGGAACACTGGATGACAAGCTGTCCGTATTGGCCATCCTGGAAGCTGCGGAATACCAGCTTTCAAAAGGTTTTAAACCCACCCGAACCCTTTATTTTGCCTTTGGCCATGATGAAGAAATAGGCGGCAAAAACGGTGCCGGGAAAATATCAGCGCATCTGAAAGATCAAGGGATACAGCTGGCTTATACACTGGATGAAGGAATGGTTATCGTTCAGGGTGTCATGCCCGGTATTGATGACCCAATCGCCTTTATTGCCCTGGCGGAGAAGGGCTATCTGACCCTGGAGCTGACCGCAACCGCTGTAGGCGGACATTCTTCCATTCCACCGCGCGCAACCGCTGTGGGTAAAATATCCAAGGCGATTGCCCGGCTGGAAGAAAACAGAATGCCGGCCTCTTTGCAAAGCCCGGCCTCCGATATGCTGGATACCCTCGCACCTCATATGCCCTTTGGCCTGAAAGCTGTTATCTCAAACCGCTGGCTGCTGGGTCCTGTGCTGGTCGGACAATTGGGCAAGGGCGGTTCCACCAACGCCATGGTTAGGACCACAACGGCCGCAACGATCATTGCGGGCGGCAGCAAAGACAATGTCCTGCCCAGCACTGCACAGGCCACCGTCAATTTCAGGATCCTGCCGGGCGATACCATTGAAACGGTCACCAGACATGTGGAGCAGGTTATCGGTAATCCGGATGTCAGCGTTTCTATCAAACAGGGGAATAATCCGTCCCGGGTTTCAAGCCTGCAAAGTGACGGTTACAAGATGATCCATAAAACGGTCCAGGAGGTCTTTCCCGATGTCCTGGTCGCGCCGGGTCTCATGCTGGCCGGTTCCGACAGCAAGCATTATGAAGCTGTCGCCGATAACAGTTACCGCTTTCTTCCTATGCGCTTCGGACCCGCCGATATTCCAAGGGTCCACGGCACCGATGAACGGATCATGGTGGATAATTACGGGGAAATTATCCGCTTCTATATCCGGTTGATGGAAAACGCCGCCAGTTAAGGTGAGGACTAGCTACCCATGAAATTGAGCGCCAGTCGCCTCCGATGGGGACTGGTGCGATGCTCAAAAATATAGAGCCCCTGCCAGATGCCAAGCGCCATTCTTCCTTCCATCACCGGTATGCTCAAAGACACATCGGTCAGGCTGGATCGGATATGGCTTGGCATATCATCCGGTCCTTCTGAAACATGCCGGTAAAGGGCCGGATTATCCGGTACCAGTTTTTCATAAAATGTCAGCATATCCTGCTGCACATCCGGATCGGCATTCTCCTGAATAGTGAGGGAGGCAGAGGTATGCTGGATAAGGATGGTGAGAACACCTTCGGAAAAACCTGATCCCTGAAGCCAGGCATTGATATCACGGGTTATGTCAAACAGCCCTCTCCCCGTTGTCTGACACTCTACAATACCACTTTTCTGTTTAAGGCCAGACATATCAAGCCTCCCACAATGCCCTAATTTCCATCACAGATAACCCGCCTGTTCGTCAAATGGAAGATATTCATACATGGAGAGCTATTGATGAGCACCAAAGGCGAGAATGACAAGTGGGAAATTTACAGGGATCACCGAAATGAATGGCGGTGGCGACGCACGGCCACCAACGGCCGTATTGTCGGCGCCTCAACGGAAGGATATGTCAAAAAGCAGGACTGCTATGAAAATGCGGAAAGGAACGGCCTGAAGGAAAATTCAAACCTTGTCGAATATGACTGACAGTTTCCGGCAGTTGCTTTCTTGAAGCTTTTAATCATACTGAGCTTAGGGTCAGGACCCATTAATGCTGTGTTTTTGGTTTGAAGCGATTTGCCTTTGTACCAGGAAGGGAAGTGCAGGAAATGTGGTTCATTTTCAAGCTTTCCTGACGCCGCACAGAGGCAAATCGGTCAAATCCCGGAGGGACGTTCTTCAGACTTTACTCTCCGCCAAAGAAAGACTTGAAAAGGCCACCAGCCTTTCCGGCGCTTTTCTTCATCAGAGAGTGGCGTCTGAAGAGCGCCAAAAGTACAGCATTAATGGGTCCTGACCCTACAAAGAAGAGAGTCAGCATGACAGTCGATCAGATCCCCGATGGATTTCGGGAAAATGCCACGCGGGGCCGGTTTGCGGAAAAAATCGGTCCTCTTTATTTCAAGCGGGACGGTGAAAAATACCGGTACGGCTTCCTCGCTGACGAGAGCCATACAAACTTTAACGGCATTGTCCATGGCGGCATGATGATGAGCTTCATGGACGAGATGCTGGGCCAGACAATCTGGCACGCCGTCGGCAGAAAGCGTACCGCCACCATCAGCCTGAATTTCGATTTTGTCTCCGGTGCCAAAGTCGGCGACTGGCTGGAACTGAAATGTGAGATCACGCGCCAGGGCGTTTCCGTCGTCTTTATCCGAGGAGACCTGATCTGCGGTGATCGGACTGTCATGACGGCCGACGGTATCTGGAAGATCATCGGCCGCTAAGTCTAACTTTTAAGGATGACGTTTGACCAGTTTACGTGGCGGCAGGAGATTATCGAAAACCGGCTCACGCTTCTCCGCATTGGCCTTCGCGGCTTCAAACAGGTCGTTTGAGAAAAACATACCGGATTGCCAGACCGTCATATAATTCAGGGCGTCGTCCACAGAATGATCCCGGGTGTAGTTGAGCATTTCTTTCGTGCCGTGAACCGCAAGTGGAGATTTTGATGCGATCACCGCTGCCATTTCCATCACATCTTTCATCAGACTCTCCTGATCCGGATGAACCCGGTTGACCAGACCATATTCCCTGGCTTCGGCGGACATCATCCTGCGACCGGTATAAGCCAGCTCCCGAACGACACCAGACGGAACAAGATGCGGCAGACGCTGCAAGGTTCCCACATCAGCCGTCATCCCGATATTGATCTCCTGAATACAGAAGAAGGCATCTTCCGTGCAGTAGCGCATATCGCAGGCGGAAATCAGATCCACCCCACCACCGATACAGCCCCCCTGCACAGCCACCAGGACCGGCAGGCGGCATTTCTCGATAACCGTAAAGCTTTCCTGCATTTCCCGGACATTATTACGCATCTGTTCCCGAACGCGGGCAGGATCGGTTGAAGACTGCATATCGGCCGCGATAGAACCAAAGGCGTTCAGATCAAGGCCGGCGGTGAAATGCTTGCCTGTTGAAGAAATCACAACAACCCGCGCTTCGGCCGCGCTTTCGATTTCGGCAAAGGCATCCACCATATCCTGCCAGAACTCCATCACCAGCGTGTTCAGCTTTCCTGGCCGGTTCAACTGGATATGAGCAATATGATGGTCGATGGAGAGATCAAGCGTTGAATATGACATTGTCGCCTCTGTTCCGTTTGCGGGTTATTATTTGCACTTTCGTCAGGACCCATTATAGATTTACCATCCGTTCTTTGTCACTTACTTCGGGTTCCCTTCAATGAAGCTCTCCCTCGACGATTTTTCTGCCGCCCGCAAACGTCTCTTTCCCTATATCCGGAAAACACCGCTTATGGATATTACCCTGGATAACGGTCAGGAGGTTGTACTTAAGCTCGAAAATCTGCAGCTTTCAGGATCTTTCAAAATCCGCGGGGCCCTGAATACGGTTTTGGGTCTTGAAAAAGCAGCTCTTGAAAAAGGTCTCGTGACAGCATCCGGCGGCAACCACGGGATGGGAGTTGCCGTAGCCGGTCAGTTGACCAAGACACCGACAACGATTTATCTGCCGGAAAATACACCGGCCAGTAAAGTCGAAAAACTTCAGAAATACGCGACGAATGTTATCGTCTCCGGCCCGGTTTGGGATGATGCCAATGCTCTCGCCTTAAAAGCCGCGGAAGAGGAAGGCATGACTTATGTACATCCCTTTGCCGACCGTTCTGTGATAGAGGGACAGGGAACGATAGCCCTTGAAATTCTCGAAGCGGCCCCGTCTCTGGATATCCTGATGGTTGCTATTGGCGGCGGCGGATTGATTTCCGGTATCGCCAGTGCCGCTAAACTTTTGAACCCGAATATTCGCATCATCGGGATCGAAGCGGAAGGAGCCCCCACACTTTATGAGAGTTGCCGGGCAAAGGAGCTTATCACTCTGCAGAAAATCGACACCAGAGCAGGCACTCTTGCCCCGCGTCGCTCAGCAGAATCCAATCTGCAGATTATCTCGGACAAGGTGGAAGACATTATCCTGGTCAGCGATGCAGACATGGAAGCCGCCTCGCACTGGCTTTGGCAAAGCGCCGGTATCGCCACGGAGCTTTCCGCCGCAGCGGCTATCGGCGCTCTCCGATCCGGAAAGTTCAAGCCGAAAGCATCCGATAAAGTCGGTGTGGTTATCTGCGGCGCCGGCTATGACGGCTTCTAAGAAACAGAATCTTTACGGACGCATGAAGTTATAATCTTCTTCCTCGCTCAGATTTTCGGCGATAAAGGTCAATTCACTCGAAATATCTTCTGAGGATCGCGTTTTTTTGAAGACGGCAATGGCCTCGGTTATCAGGGCCCGGGCCACGGCATCTTCGGAAACGCTGTTGTCTTTTGCTTCTGCAAGGGCGGCATTGACGCAACTGCGCGCTGTATCTGTCGCTGTTTTCATTTTTTTCTCCTTTTGCGCTTCACCGAACCAAACAAGTGACCGCCGGTCATTGATTTGACTCAAGTCGCTTTTTTTATACTATTTTTCTTTGACCAGGTTCACCATGTCAACGTAACCTGAAAGAAAAAAATAAAATCACAGGGAAACGCCAGTCTATAAGGGGAAAAATATGTCTGATTTTTCTTGGGAAAAATCTTATCCGCGCGGAGTAAAATGGGCGATCGATATCGAGGAAAAGCCGGTCTACGCGCTTCTGGACGAAGCCGTCGCTAAATGGCCGGACAACAAAGCCGTCGATTTTATGGACAAAAAGCTCACTTATCGGGAGCTGGACACACTCGTAAAGCGGGCAGCCAAAGGGTTCCAGAAGCTTGGCGTGAAAAAAGGTGTGCATGTGGGTCTTTACCTGCCCAATTGCCCGCAATTCATCGTCTGCTTCTATGGTATTCTAAAGGCGGGTGGCACCGTCGTGAACTATTCTCCCCTTGATGCGGAGCGGGAATTGGTTCACAAAATCGAAGATAGTCAGACCGACTTTATGGTCACTCTGGATCTCGAGGTTCTGTATCCGAATATCGCCTCGCTACTGGGTAAAACCCGGCTGAAGAAGCTGATTGTCGGGAACCTGAAGGAAGTTCTGCCTTTTCCGAAAAACTTCCTCTATCCGATCGTGAAATCAAAGGAAATTTCTAAAATTCCCAACGATGATCAGCATATGTCCTATAAAGACCTGCTGGCTAATGACGGGAATTTTGATCCGGTTCCAGTGAATAACCCGGACGAACGCATTGCCGTCCTGCAATATACCGGTGGTACGACGGGTCTGCCGAAAGGCGCCATGCTGAGCCATCGCAACCTGATTGCCGCCTGTCAGCAACTCAAAGCCATGCAAAGTGGCGATGATGCGGTCCTGATTGATGGTGAAGAAAAGGTTCTTGCTGTCCTGCCGCTCTTCCACATCTACGCCCTCACCGTGAATATGAATTTCGGTATTGCGTGCGGGGCAGAGCTGATCCTTCATCCGAAATTTGAACTGGATGATGTCATGAAGGATCTGGATAAGAAGAAACCAACCATGATGCCGGGCGTGCCGACCATGTATATGGCCATTGCCAACCATCCGGATGTCGCCAACTACGATCTGAAGTCCCTTAAATTCTGCGCATCCGGCGGTGCACCGTTGCCTGTGGAAGTACAGAATCAGTTTCAGAAAGTGACGGGCTGCCGCCTTCTGGAAGGTTGGGGGATGACCGAAACATCTCCATCCGGAACCTCGACACCGATGACGGAAAAACGGGTCGCCGGCTCTGCCGGAGTACCGGTCCCGGGTACCGAAATCCGGATTTTTAACGTTGATGACAGGTCCAAAGCCATGCCGACCGGAGAAATCGGTGAGATCGGCATCAAAGGCCCCAACGTGATGAAAGGATACTGGAATAAGCCAGAGGCTACAGCCGAAGCCTTTTCCGGTGATTTCTTCATGACCGGCGATACGGGTTTTCTGGACGAAGACGGATATATGCATATTGTCGACCGGACCAAAGATATGATCACGTCCGGCGGCTTTAACGTTTATCCGCGGATCATCGAAGAACAGATTTTCGAACATCCTTCTGTTGAAGAAGTAACCGTTGTCGGCATTCCGGATGATTATCGCGGTGAAGCAGCCAAAGCTTTTGTAAAATTAAGGGACGGCACTTCCGAGTTCAGCCTCGATGACTTACGGGAATATCTGAAAGACAAGCTGGGCAAGCATGAACTTCCGGCCGCTGTTGAGTTTAGGCCGGAGCTTCCGAAAACACTGGTCGGCAAACTATCCAAGAAGGAGCTTGTCGAGGAAGAAAAGCAGAAATACGAAGAGAGAAAGAAAGCCGAGGCTCAGGCCGGCTGAAAATCAAAAACTCCCGGGTGACCTCCCGGGAGTTTTTTTCTATAAAAGAACCATGAGCACTTTTCTCGCTATTGATTTTGAAACCGCCAATTATGCCTCCGACAGCGCTTGCGCTATTGGGCTGGTTCGCGTGGAAAACGGGGAGATAGTATCGGAAGAATCCCGATTGATCTGCCCACCCTCCCCAGAATTCTATTTCACCCATATTCATGGTCTCACCTGGGGTGATGTAGAATTTGAACCGACTTTTCAGGGTGTCTGGCCGGACATCCGATCCTATTTTGATGGTATTGATTTCCTGGCTGCGCATAATTCCGGCTTTGATTCAAAGGTTCTGAAAAGCTGCTGTGCCACCTACGACTTGATACCACCGGGCGAAGAATTTGTCTGCACGGTTAAACTGGCCCGTGGCATGTGGAATGTCCGTCCGACCAAGTTGCCAAACGTGGCCCATTTTCTCGGACTGGATCTTGATCATCATGATGCTTTGTCTGACAGCCGAGCCTGTGCCAACATTGTAATCGCCGCAGAACGGGACGGATGGGACTTTACGACCGGTTATGACAATGTCGGAGAACGATATACCGCCCTCGAAGACTAAGGTCAGGATCTAGACCGCATACTGACAAACATCTAATTTACAAGCGGTTATTAAAAACAGTTGACCTACTCGCGAATCGTGCTTTTAATAATCATTATTATTTGCAATCACAACATAGAAACCCGATGGTTATTCTCAGAAACCTGAATCCATCTACACTGGCGAACCTGCTGCTGGAATCCTCCAGGGAAAGGCAATCAGGACCGCAAACCTTTTCCGCCAAACAGGGGGAGAAAAAGGATACGGGACAGCTGGTCTATCTGGCGGAACGCACGTCTCGTTCGGATTACACTGTAGACACGCAGAAAAAAAGCCGCTCCGGATACCGGTAGCGGCTTTTTCTTTAATCTCGCAGAAAGGTCAGGCGGCGTTCGCAGCGCGGGTTGCAGCCTGTACTTTCTTCAACTGGCGTCGTGCAGCATGCCGACCCGCAGCTTTCGCTGTAATTTTACGGGCAGTACGCTGTGCATTTGACCGGGTGTTCTTTACACCGCCATTACCGCGTCCACCGCCACCTGATTTCCGGCTTTTACCACCCTGATTGCGGCCGTGCCGTGCAGATCTCGCTGTCATATGACTAGCTCCGTTCGGTTCCAATTCAAATTCGAAGCGCTTTTCATAATGGTTTGCCGATCAAAGGTACAGAGAAAAGTTAGACTTCTCCGTTTTTTTTGCCCGGCAGGCCTGAAATCCAGTCGGAACCTTACTTTCTCTAACGCTGGTTTCATTGAATAAAGCAAAAAGAAAAGGTGATTCCCGTGGAATCACCTTTGCTAAAACAGAAATGACAGATTAGCTGAAGACGCTCTGTAGCTTCATGGCAATCCCCATATTGCCTTCGATTTTCAACTTGCCCATCATGAAGGCAGTGGTCGGATCCAGATCACCCCCTGCCAGGGCTTCAAAATTGTCCTTGGTGATCTTGATGGTGCAGTCCGCATCAGCATCTTCATTGCTGACCACATTGGGAACGCTGTCTGCATCCACATGTACAATGCCGTCATCACCAAAATCAAACTTCAAGGTAGCGCCCAGTCCGCAATCCTCACCGATGCGCTCTTTCATGCCTTCCGTAATCTCTTCAAGCGTCGCCATTGTTAAGCCCTTTCCGCTCACCATGAATTCATTCATTTTCCAGAGCATATTCCATAGAAAATACCAGTTTATTAGCTCCTTGACGTTAACGTAAACGTCACCTACCATTAAGTCAAATGATCATATTGCTCTCGATAATGAAAAGACGAAGTGAGAGTGGATCGGAAATCAAGAAAATCAAGTAGTCGGGAGCCGCCAATGTCCTACAGATCCATTTTCCGTCCAGACCTGTTCAGGGGCCAGAACATTGTCGTCACCGGCGGTGGAAGCGGTATCGGACGCTGCACAGCTCATGAGCTTGTGTCCCTTGGAGCGAATGTTGCCCTTGTCGGTCGGAATAAAGACAAGCTGACAACGGTGGAGAAAGAGATCCAGGAAGCCGGTGGCTCGGTCACGACTCATTCCTGCGATATCCGCAACGAAGAGAGCGTGAAAGAAGCTGTTTCCGAGATCCTTGAAAAGCATGGTGCTATCCACGGCCTGGTCAATAATGCCGGCGGTCAGTTCCCGGCCCTCCTTGAAGATATCAGCGCCAAAGGCTGGGAGGCCGTGGTCAATACCAACCTGACAGGTGGTTTCCTGATGGCCCGCGAATGCTATACTCAGTGGATGAAAGAAAATGGCGGCGGTTCCATTGTGAATATCATTGCCGATATGTGGATGTCTATGCCGGGCATGGGCCATTCCGGCGCAGCCCGCAAAGGCATGCTGAGCTTCTCCGAAACGGCAGCTCTCGAATGGGCAGGCTCCGGCACCAGGGTCAATGCGGTTGCACCCGGCTGGATCATGTCATCCGGTATGGATACCTATCCGGAATGGTATCAGGAGAAAATCCTCGGCCTCGCCGAGGCCAACCCGGCCAAACGCCTCGGCACTGAATCGGAAACCTCCGCCGCGATCGTTTTTCTGCTGTCGGAAGCTGCCGGTTTTATTTCGGGAAGCTGTATCCGGGTAGACGGTGCGGCCCCCAACGCAAAAGGCAACTGGCCCATGGCGGATCATGACAATAACAAGCCGTTCAACGGCTTCCATCTGGCTGTAACGCCAAAAATTTTCCAGAAGTAACAGGATCTCCCAACGGACAGAAGAGAGAACACCATGCCGGTCATTCACTCCGAAATCGACACCCACAGTGAAACATTCCAGGCGAACCGGGCCTCAATGCTGGAAAAAATCCAGGCATTCCGGGACCTGGAGCAGAGAGTCCGGGACACCTCCAATGCCAAGAAGGAGAAGTTCGAAAAGCGCGGCCAGCTTCTACCCAGGGAGCGGATTTCCCTGCTGCTCGACAAAGGCGCTCCTTTTATGCAGCTCTCTACGCTGGCCGGCCTTGGCATGCATGATGATGACGGCAAAAAGGACGTGCTGGGCGGCGGCATGATTATCGGCATCGGTTATGTATCCGGTGTCCGCTGCATGATCAAAGCGTCCGACAGCGCCATCAAGGGCGGTACCATTGCACCCATGGGGCTCGAGAAAAACCTGCGGGCGCAGGAAATCATCCTCAAAAACAAGCTGCCAGTGATCAATCTGGTAGAATCCGGCGGTGCCAATCTGCTGTATCAGTCGGAAATTTTTATTAAGGGTGGCCAGGGTTTTGCCAATCAGGCCCGGATGTCTGCAGCCGGTATCCCACAAATCACCGTTGTCCATGGTTCAAGTACAGCCGGCGGCGCCTATCAGCCAGGCCTTTCAGATTATGTGATCATGGTGCGAGGCGGTGCCA
>DIYE01000068.1 GCA_002428885.1 Alphaproteobacteria bacterium UBA6062 | reverse complement strand
TGGGACTTGACCGGGGTGGGTCGTGCCGTGGAAAAGCTATTCTTTGCCCCTCCGATATTCGCGAACCAGTGATTGACTATCTTTACCGCCGGGAAATGGTGACCCGGGTTTATGTGCCAAAGATGGTACAGCTCAAGCTGCTGCAGAACGGAGACAGAGTGACCGCTCTTACCTTCGTTGCCGATCCCGGTCATGAGCAATATTGCGGTAGCCCGACAATTGAAGACGCCGCCAGCATTATCGCCGGAGCTTCTGGCCGTGGTGGTCCTAACCGGGATTATTTAAAAAGCACTGTGGATCATCTCGATGAGTTCGGCATCCAGGATGGCCCATTGCATAAGATTATGTCTTTGGTAGATGTTTCGGATCCGTAATCCGCGTCAGCCGCATTTTGAGTAGCCGCATGCTGTACAGGTGTCGCAGCCTTCGCTTTTTATAAGGGCGGCTTCACCACATTCGGGGCACTGGCGCTGCAAACCGGTGACGGAAGGCATAGGGTCTGATCCTGCTTGCTGGCGTTTTGCTGTGGCTGCCGGTTCGTCTTTACCCGGGTTGGGCAGAAAGCCGATTTGGATAAGGTGGGTTTCAACCACATCCCCGATGGCCGCCAGCAGGGAAGGAACATAGCGCCCCTGCATCCAGGCGCCGCCGCGCGGATCAAATACGGCTTTCAGTTCTTCAACCACAAAACTGACATCACCACCCCGGCGGAACACGGCAGAGATCATCCGGGTTAAGGCGACGGTCCAGGCGAAATGCTCGACATTTTTCGAATTGATAAAAATTTCGAACGGACGCCTGCGGCCATCCTGAATAATGTCATTCAGGGTGATATACATGGCGTGATTGCTTTCCGGCCATTTAAGTTTGTAGGTCTGGCCGGGCAGGGTTCCGGGTCGATCCAAAGGACGGGTCATATAGACGATGCCGCCGGCTTCGAAACTGTCCCGGGGCCTGGGGGTTGGTTCTTCCAGGGGTAAGGCGGCCTGGGAACTATCTGGTTTTTCCTGTGTACTTGTTTCAAGGACGGCACCGGTAATGTCATTGGGCCGATAGGTCGTGCAGCCCTTACAGCCCTGTTTATAGGCTTCTAGATAGATATCCTTGAATTTCTCGAAACTGATATCTTCCGGGCAATTAATGGTTTTGGAGATGGAGCTATCGACAAATTCCTGAACAGCTGCCTGCATGCGAACATGATCCAGCGGTTCGAGAATCTGGGCATCCACGAAATAGTCGGGAAGGGGAGCGTCTTCTCCTTTAAGGCGGCGATAATGGCGTAATGCGTAGTCTGTTACCTCCTCCGCTTGCCGGGTTCCATCCGGCATCAGGACATTGCGGGTATAGGAAAAGCTGAAAACCGGCTCCAGCCCGCTTGAGATATTATTGGCCAGCAGAGAAATGGTGCCGGTCGGGGCAATGGAGGTGAGCAGCGCGTTCCGTATCCCGTGCTTTGAGATGGCTTTACGGATATCCTCATCAAGCTCTTTGATGGTTTCGCCAGCCAGAAATTTCTTTTTATCAAAGAGCGGGAAAGCGCCTTTTTCTTTCGCGAGTTCCGTTGAAGCCAGATAAGCAGACCGGCGGATTGCCGCCATCCATTGCCGGGTCAGGGAAACTGCTTGATCGGATCCGTAGCGGATGCCGCACAGAATAAGCGCATCTGCAAGTCCGGTTATACCAAGACCTATGCGGCGCTTGGCGCCAGCTTCATGGGCTTGCTCGGCAAGCGGGAAACCGGACACATCCACCACATTATCCATCATTCGGACAGCATTGCGGACTGTAATATCAAGAGCTTCGAGATCCAGATGCGCTCCTGTTTCAAAAGGGTTTTTAACAAACCGGGTCAGATTGACAGATCCGAGCAGGCAGGCCCCGTAAGGCGGTAGCGGTTGCTCTCCGCACGGATTGGTGCCGGAGATGGTTTCCGCATAATAGAGGTTGTTTTTCTGGTTGATCCGGTCAATGAAGATCACGCCCGGTTCCGCATAAGCGTAAGTTGCCCGCATGATCTCGTCCCACAAATCCCGGGCCTGAACCGTTTTATAATGGGTGCCCTCAAAGACAAGATCCCAGGCTTCGCCTCTACGGACAGCTTCCATAAAGCGGTCCGTCACCAGAACGGACAGATTGAACATACGGAGCCGACCCGGATCCTGTTTGGCCCGGATAAAATCCTGAATATCCGGATGATCGCAGCGCATGGTGGCCATCATGGCGCCGCGGCGGGAGCCAGCGCTCATGATGGTTCGGCACATGCTGTCCCAGACATCCATGAAACTGAGGGGCCCCGAGGCGTCTGAGCCCATTCCGTGAACCGGCGCCCCCTTCGGGCGGATGGTCGAAAAATTATAGCCTATGCCGCCGCCCTGCTGCATCGTCAGGGCCGCTTCCTTGAGATTATCAAAAATCGAGGACATATCGTCCGGGATGTCGCCCATGACAAAGCAGTTGAACAGGGTGACTTTGCGCTTTGTTCCGGCACCTGCAATGATTCTCCCGGCGGGCAGAAATTTATAGTCCTTCAGTGTTTCGTAGAAGGCCTCTTCCCATTTTTCAGGATCTTTTTCCGGTTCAGCCAAGGCCTTTGCGACTCGCCGCCAGGTATCCTCGATAGATCGCTCTTTCAAAGAGCCATCCGTCGATTTGAAACGGTATTTCATATCCCAGATTTGCCGGGAGATCGGGGCGATGGACGACATGGGAACTCCTGACCAGTCCGGCCCGAAGCCGGTTTTTAAGCTGATGACGGCAGTATATCAAAAAGACCTAAAAAAATAAAATTCAGGGTCAGATAGAGTGAATCAAGGAACCATCTTCAGGAAAAATGCTTGTCTCTGCCTTCAGCGACAAGGTCACTGGTCCTGGATTCAATATCGTCGCGCAAACGGGTCATAAAGGCTTTGCGGTCAAGGCCGGCTTCAATGGCCGGCAGAAACTCGATTACCAATGTACCTGGGCGGCAGATAAACCGCTTGCGGGGCCAGAATAATCCTGTATTGAGAGCAACGGGTGTTACCGGTGTCTCAAGCCTGGAATAAAGGGCGGCAATACCCGGTTGGTAAGGCAGATCGCTATCGACAGCACTCCTTGTACCTTCCGGAAAAATAACGATCTGTCTTGCATTATCCAAGGCTGCACGGGCTTGCGCGATCATGGCTTTCAGGGCGGCGGCATGCCCCTTGCGATCAACGGCGATCATCTCCGTTTTTCGGCAATACCAGCCATAGATGGGAATGTTCAGCAGTTCTTTTTTGAGAACCATCGCGGGATCGTTGACCAGGGCATGGAAAACCATGGTTTCAAAAGCGGACTGGTGTTTGGAGGCAATTAACCCGGCACCTGTGGGTATATTCTCCCGTCCTCGTATCTCTACCGTAAGACCGCAGATCACCCGCATTAGAACCATAATGCCACGGGTCCAGATTTCCTGTCCCCTAATAATCCATTTCTTATGGAGTGGTAGCATTGGCAGAAAAGCCAGATTCATAAATGCAGACCAGAACCAGAAACACACAAAAAACAAAACAGATCGGATTTGGGTCAAGAATTGGCTCCATCAACTGCCAGAGCCTCGAGGCGGGCTCTGATCAGGCTGACAATATATTTATTGAACTCCGCCGCAAGAATATAAATGACTTTCGGGCTTTTCCACCAGGTTTCAAGCCGAATGGCATCGTTCAGCGGTGCAGAAGCAAATAATACTCGGCCCGGCATCTGCCGTTTCATTTCCACCAGACTGCGGGGCATGTGATATGCGCTGGTGACGATCAGCAGATCGGAAAATCCATGCTCTTCCGCCCAAAGAGAAGCTTCATAGGCATTCCCGACCGTGTTTTCGGCAATGCGACCCAGATCCACACAGCAATCCATGAGCGGGCTGCTTTCTCCAAGCGCTTTGCGCAATTCCTCTTTGCTGACGGTTTTGTTGACACCGGAAATCAGAATACGTTTTCCCGCGCCTTCTTTGAGCAAATCGAACCCCAGTTTCAGGCGAGCCGGCGTTCCGGTCAGAACGACGATACCGTCCGCCTGTTCGCTACCGGAATAGGCGGGGCCGGTAATCTCCTTCATATAGAAGAGGAAACCGCCAATCCAGAAGCAGATAATCACAAGGAGCAGGCGCTGCCAGTATGATCCGGGGCCACCTATCATTTGTATCTTCCGCTTTGTATGAAATGTGCGGCTTCGGTCATGTTCTTTGCCACGGAAACAGGCAACAAGTCTTCATCCAGCCCCTCTTTCTGGGTTTTTCTGCCTTTTCCTGTCTGCACCAGAATGCGGTGACAACCTGCCGTCCGGGCTGCCTGCAAATCCCGCTTGCTATCGCCGATCAGAACAGCATTTTCCGGATTTTCCCGAAACATGGAGAGAGCTGCTTTCACCATACCGGCACCCGGTTTTCGGTTTTCAGTCGCTTCCCAGGGGGCATCCGGGGCGACGAAAATATGATCTATCCGACCGCCCTTCGATGCGAGGGTTGAAAGGAGCTTTGCGTGAATAGTGTCGAGGGTTTCCCGGCTGATCAGTCCCCGGCCAATGCAGGACTGATTGGTAACGACGGCAATCCTGTGGCCTGACGCCGTTAGATCTGTAACAGCTTCCAAAGCGCCGGGGATAAAGACCAGCTCCTCCGGTGATTTGACAAAATCCGGACGATCTTCATTTAGAACACCGTCTCTATCCAGCAACACGAGCACGCTACATCATCCGCTTCAGTGATCCCAGTACAATCCACCGCACTGTCGTTGTTGTCAAAAGTGCGACGAGTGGTGGCAGCATAGCCAATGCAACCCAACCTTCCAATATCATTGTTGGTGCCGTGATCAGACTGGCTTCCAGTTGCCCTGCCATAAAGCCGAGAACCTGCATGACGATGATGGCAAGGATAAGGCCGGGGAGGGAGCCCAGAAAACTGAGACGTGCGTAGTAATCCTGGAATTGCCGTGCAATATAGTGGTCCTGTGCGCCGATCAGATGCAGGACCTCGATGATTTCCTGGTGCATCACCATACCGGTCCGGGCGGCAAAGATAACAATGATGACGGTGACAATGCTGACCAGCACCATGATGGCGCCAGCCAGAACTTGTATTGATCGGGCCAGCAGAATCATCTTGTCAAGCCACGGACGATGCGTATTCAGTTGAGCGCCCGGCACCGCATCAGCGAGTTTCTCAGCCGCCGCAAGAAGATCCACTGAACTGTTTTCGGCAATTGTGACTTCTATCAGTCTTGGAAGGGGCAGGCTGGCAATAATATCAGAGCGGCCAAGATAGGGTTCCAGCATACGGGCGGCCTCTGTTGATTCCAGAGGACGGACATTATCAATTCCTGGAAAGGACTTCAGGAAATCGGTAGCGACAGCCACTTTTTTATCGAGGGATTTGCCGTCTTCATAGGCAATCTCCACGGTCAGATTGCCGCTGACAGCCCGCGACCAGTCCTGAACCGCAGTATGGATGGAAAAGAGGCCGGCCAGAGCCAGGGCAGCCAGAAAGATCATGGCGGAGATAACCACCGGCAGATATCGGCTGGAGGCGTCTTTTTCCAGCTGTAATTCCGCAGATTTACCAAACAGGCCGAACCGGAAACTCATACGGGGAACCTCATAGATATGGGACAGTGACTGGAGCCTGGATGCATCACAGGCTGCTCCGGTGATACTGATCGAGATATTCGTCGGACTGACTGAGATGCAGCGTGCTGTCTTTCAGATACATTACCGGGTTGGAAAATTTGCGGATCAGCCCGATATCGTGGGTCGCGATGACGACCGTTGTGCCGATTTTGTTAAGTTCCTGAAACAAATGCATCAGGCGCAAGCCCATGTCGGGATCCATACTACCGGTGGGTTCATCCGCAATGAGTAACTGTGGCCGGTTGATCACAGCCCGGGCAATGGCCACGCGCTGCTTTTCCCCGCCGGACAAAGTCGGGGGCTTCGCGTCTATCTGCGTACCAAGGCCGACCCAGTCGAGCAGCTCGGCAACATGCTTGCGGACCTGGTCTTCATCCGCCCCGGCGATTCTGAGCGGCAGGGCAACATTGTCCAGGGTGGATAAGTGGTCCAGCAGGCGAAACTCCTGGAAAACAACGCCGATCTTGCGCCGAAAGGAGGGGAGTTCCTTGCGTCCGAGTGTGCTGACTTCCTGACCGAACAGGGAGAGCAAACCCCGACTTGGGCGATGGGAAAGGGCCAGCAGTTTCAGAAGGGAACTTTTTCCTGCCCCGGTTGGTCCGGTCAGAAAATGAAAGCTTCCCGGTTTAAGATGCAGATTGATGTCCCGCAAAACTTCAGGACCCATGCCGTAGCGCATGCCGACATTTTCAAACCTGATCAAGAACGCCTCCCCAAAAAAATCACCGGTACGATAAACTAAAGTAGATTTATCGGCCAGTCTTGTGCATGTTCAATCAAAAGCCTATAAACAGGTACGTTTAACCCGTGGACTGATTGTTTCCTTAACCATGATATTGACTTGTTCTTCCTGTTCAACGCGTTATTTGATTGATCCTGCCTCAATCGGCGCGGATGGCCGGACAGTGAAATGCGCCAAATGCGGTCATAAATGGCGGGAATATCCGCCTGCGGACATGCCGAAGCAGGTAACGGAGGATGTTGAACCGCCGGTTGCCGTGCCGGAGCCTGAAGTTGCGTCTGACGGTATGAGCATCCAGGAAATGACGGCAAGAACGCCTCGTCGCCCTGCGCCGCCGCCAAAACCGAAACGCAAGGTAAACTGGCTGGGTTGGCTGTTGTTTATTGTGATCCTGGGCGGGATTGGTGCCGGCGGTTTTTATGGCCGTGATTATGTCGTGAAATTTGTACCGGCATCGGCCAAGCTTTATCAGATGCTGAAGATCGATGTGAAGATCGCCAATGAACTGGGTGTGGAAATCCGGGATGTGACGTCCAAGTCCGTTTTGAAAAACGGCGTTCTGAAACTGACGGTTTCCGGTAATATCGTCAATGTTACAGGGACGGAGCGGCCGGTTCCGAGAATCAGCATTCAGCTGGTTGATAAGAACGGCCAGCATGTTTATAGCTGGAGTGCAGCGGCAGATCAGGGAAGAGTGGAACCCTGGGGCACTGTTACTTTCTCGAGCAGTATGAATCAGCCGCCGGAAGATGCCAAGCATGTGAGGGTGGACGCTATTGTGCCGCCCAAACCGGACAATACAAAAGACCAGTAATACAGTAACCCTGCAGGAAACTGCTGAGCTAGAGATCCGTTTATTATGTTGGAGACTGAAATGGCTGCAGAGCCGAATATTGAAATCCTGTTTTCCAGTGGTGATATCGCCCAGCGAAATACTGAACTGGCTGAGCAAATTGCAACGGATCTGGGACAGGATATTCTGGTTATTGCCGTGTTGAAGGGCAGTTTTGTCTTTGCAGCGGATTTGATCCGGGCCTTGCATCACGCCGGCGTCCGTCCGCAAATCGATTTCATGGCCCTGTCCTCTTACGGTGATAAAAAGGTCAGTAGCGGAACGGTTGTCATCACACGGGACATCATGGATACCGTCAAAGGGCGCAAGGTGTTGCTGATCGACGATATTCTGGAATCCGGCCGGACAATGGAGTTCGCCACCCGGGAGCTGATGTCTCGCGGGGCGGAAACCGTGAAGACCTGCCTGATGCTCGATAAAAAGGGAAAACGGATTGTGGATTTTGAAGCGGACTTTATCGGCTTTGATTGCCCCGATCTTTTCGTCATTGGATATGGCCTGGATTATGCCCATTATTACCGGGAACTTCCCTATATCGGCCATATTACGGATGACTGACAATAGAGGGTGTGAATGGCAAGAATACTGGTTGCTGAGGATGAACATTCTCTTCGCGAATTTGTCGAAAGAGCGCTGATTCATAATGGACATACGGTTATTGCTGTTCGGGATGGAGCGGAGGCTCTTCATACCCTGCAGGAAGAAGATCCGTTTGATCTGTTGCTGACGGATATTGTCATGCCGATTATGGATGGTATTGCCCTGTCTTTGAAAGTCGCCAAGGATTTTCCTGACTTACGCATCCTGTTAATGACCGGTTATGCGGCAGAGCAGCAGCGGGCCTATAATCTTGATGACCTGATTTATGATGTCATCGCGAAACCTTTCACACTCGACGAAATCTGCCAGAAGGTTGAGGACGCATTGTCGTCCGAAAAATCGTCTCTGATACCGGGATCCGCCAAAGATATCGGTCTTGCGGCGAAAAAGAACTAGGGTCAGGACCCTAAGCCAGATTAATAAGGCTTTTATCTCCCTTTCTGTTGTTGCGCTACGATAAACGGTTGAAATCAGCTCATTGGTTTGTTACCCGTTAAAAGATCAAATTGCGCGCTTCCCTTGCGCCAATAAACAAAAACAACAAATGGATAAGGGACTAAAACGAATGTCAATTAACGGGAAAGCCTATATTGCGGGTGCCTTTGAGCATCCGACAAGAAAGGCAATCGATAAATCCCTGGCTCAGCTGCATGCGGAATGTGCCAAAGGTGCCCTGGAAGATGCGGGACTGACCAAGGATGATGTGGACGGCTATTTTTGTGCGGGAGATGCGCCGGGTCTCGGCCCGCTGGCCCTTGCCGATTATATGGGATTGAAACTCCGCCATATGGATAGTACGGAAACCGGCGGGTCATCCTATCTTGTTCATGTGGCACATGCCGCAGAAGCAATTGCGCTTGGCAAATGTTCGGTTGCCCTCATTACGCTGGCCGGCCGTCCAAAAGCTGAAGGCATGGCGACCGGAACCGCACCGCGAAACTACGGCAATGATGCCCCGGACGTTCCTTTCGAATTTCCGTTTTCACCAACCATCACCAATATGTACGGCATGTGTGCCATGCGCCATATGTATGAGTTTGGTACGACAAGTGAACAACTTGCCTGGATCAAGGTGGCGGCGTCTCATCACGCCCAGCATAATCCGAATGCGGTGCTGCAGAATGTGGTGACCGTTGAGGACGTGGTCAATTCTCCGATGATTTCCGATCCTCTTCATCGGCTGGATTGCTGTGTGATCAGTGATGGCGGCGGAGCCTTGATTGTGGTTTCCCCGGAAATTGCCAAAACACTCAATCGCCCGCTGGTGAAAGTTAAAGGTGCCGGGGAGGCACCGAAGCACCAGATGGGCGGGCGGGTTGATCTCACCTATTCAGGGGCGGCCTGGTCCGGTCCTGCGGCATTCGAGGAGGCCGGCGTTAAGCCTGGCGACATCAAATACGCCTCTATCTATGACAGTTTTACCATTACCGTTCTTATGCAGATTGAGGATTTGGGTTTTTGCGCTAAAGGGGATGGTGGAAAATTTGTTGCCGACGGCAACCTGATTTCCGGAACCGGCAAGCTGCCGTTTAATACCGATGGTGGCGGGCTGTGTAACAATCATCCGGCAAACCGCGGCGGTATGACAAAAGTTGTTGAAGCCGTCCGTCAGTTGCGCGGCGAAGCACATCCGGCTGTTCAGGTTCCAAATTGTGATCTGGCGGTTGCTCACGGAACCGGTGGTTCCCTTGGAACACGCCATGGCAGTGCAACCCTTATTCTGGAACGGGAGTAGTCGGATGATCGCAGAAAGAAGAAAATTAACGGCACCGCATGTGGATCCGGAAACAAAGGAATTCTGGGAAGCTGCGGAAAATGGAAAACTGGTAGCTCGCTTTTGTAATAGCTGTGAAGCTTACCACTATTATCCTCGGACGATCTGCCCCCGTTGCGGTGATGATGATACGGAATATCGGGAAGTGTCCGGCCGGGGACGCATCTATTCCTATAGCGTGATGCGCCGGGTTCCGGTTCCCTACGCCATGGCCTATGTCACCCTGGAGGGGACGGATATTTCCATGATGACCAATATTGTCGACTGCGACCTGGATGCCCTGGAAATCGGTCAGGACGTAAAGGTCGTCTTCTCTGAAACGGAAGGGGATGGTCCGCCATTACCAACGTTTACGCCGGTTTGACCACTGGTGATCGTATCAGGCGGAACTGGTGACCCGGTTCCGCTTTTTTATGCATGATCGGCAATAATAAGGAGAAATGTCGTGTGTGCAGTGGCCGCTGAAGAGTGTGGTTTTATAATTAGAGGGTTCTGATATTTGCCGGGATTCGCGGTATGGCGAAAGATAAGAAGAAATTTATTCCGCTTTTATCGCGAATGTTTCCCCGCGGCCCGCAAAGTGTACTTTCCTGTAATAGTTTCTTGCGTCACCTCTTTCATGTGTCATAGGGTGTGCCCAATACAAATCCATAACAAAACACCATAATCGGGTTTGTTTTGCTGCCTTGGCGTCAGAAATGGGCAGCAAATTGGAAAAAGCAGAAATGATTAAGAGCAAGTTGCTCTAGGTGGCATCAGACAGGGAGGTGCCTTTTATGGAATATTTTTTACAGCAGTTGATTAATGGAATCACGCTGGGGTCTATTTATGGACTGATCGCCATCGGCTATACGATGGTCTATGGCATTATCGGGATGATCAATTTTGCTCATGGCGATATTTTCATGGTCGGGGCGTTTATTGCGCTGATCGTGATTACCGCATTGGGCCTGACCGTTTCGACGGGACTGGGGCTGATGTTTCTGGCGCTCATCCTGGTTCTGGTTTGTGCGATGATTATTGCATCTGCCTATGGATGGACTGTTGAACGACTGGCATACAGACCGCTTCGCGGCTCTTTCCGCCTGGCACCGCTGATCACGGCCATTGGCATTTCCATCGTTCTTCAGAACTATATTCAGATTGCCCAGGGTGCACGCGTAAAGCCGCTGCAACCGATCTTTTCCGGCGGTTATGAGCTGATGAAGAAAGGCGATTTTGTCGTTCAGATCTCCAATATCCAGATCACGATTATTACAGTAACGGTTGTTCTGATGGCTGTGTTTTCGCTGCTGATCGCCAAGACATCGCTGGGACGTGCCCAGCGGGCCTGCGAACAGGATCGGAAAATGGCATCCCTGTTGGGCATTAATGTGGACCGGACGATTTCCATGACATTCGTGATGGGGGCGGCACTGGCTGCTGTGGCCGGTCTTATGTTCCTGCTTTATTACGGCGTGATTGATTTCTTTATCGGTTTCGTCGCCGGTGTAAAAGCGTTTACCGCTGCGGTGCTTGGCGGGATCGGATCTCTTCCCGGCGCCATGCTGGGAGGATTGGTCATCGGGCTGATTGAAACATTTTGGTCAGCCTATTTTTCTGTGGAATACAAAGATGTGGCAGCCTTTGCGATGTTGGCGATTGTGCTGATCTTCCTGCCACAGGGTCTGCTTGGTAAGCCGGAAGTCGAGAAAGTCTGATGTCTGCAACACAACAAGGAGCAGGGGAAGCATCCGGCGGACTGGATGTTGCGACCCTTGCCAAGGATCTTGTCGTCACAGCCTTTCTGGCGGCGGCAATTTTCGGAACCACAATTGCCTTTAAAACCGAAACCGCAGCTGGCGGTTTGTCTCTGGAAACCCATTTCGGGACGGCGGCGGCGATTATCGCGGCGGTTGTCATCGGCAGGCTTATTTTGTGGCTAACGCTCTGGCGTAGGCCTGCAGGGCAATCCGTTTCACTCGTCCCGGAAGGTTTAAAAGCCGGATTTAGGGCGAAAACAGATGCTTACGGCAAATTTTTTGGCCCGACCATGCTGATTTTCGCTGTTGTTTTCCCTTTCCTGCCGACGACTGATCGTTATCTCCTGGATCTGGGCATCCTGATCCTCACCTATGTCATGCTCGGTTGGGGGCTGAATATTGTGGTAGGGCTGGCCGGCCTTCTGGATCTGGGCTATGTGGCCTTCTATGCGATCGGCGCCTATTCCTACGCTTTGCTGGCTCAGTATTTCGGTCTCTCCTTCTGGATCTGCTTGCCGCTTGCCGGGATTCTGGCAGCCTTCTGGGGCATTATCCTGGGCTTCCCGGTCCTCAGATTGCGCGGTGACTATCTGGCGATTGTGACCTTGGCCTTTGGTGAGATCATCCGGGTGGTTCTTCTGAACTGGTATCAGTTTACCGGCGGCCCCGATGGGCTCTCCGGTATTCCGCGTCCGACTTTCTTTGGTCTTGCTTTCAAGCGCGGAGAAGGGAATTTTGCGGATTTCTTCGGACTTGATTATTCATCGATCCACCGGATTATTTTCCTGTATTTCCTGATTTTGATCCTGGCGCTGGTAACCAATTTCGTGACCAACCGGCTCAGGCGATTGCCCATCGGCCGGGCCTGGGAAGCGCTGCGGGAAGATGAGATTGCCTGTCGCTCTCTCGGCTTGAATACAACGATGGTCAAGCTGTCGGCCTTTGCCATTGGCGCAATGTTTGCCGGTTTTGCCGGATCGTTCTTCGCAACGCGGCAGGGCTTTATCTCTCCGGAAAGCTTTACCTTTATTGAATCAGCTCTGATCCTGGCCATTGTGGTGCTGGGCGGCATGGGTTCTCAGGTCGGTGTCGTTATCGCCTCGATTTGTATGATCGGCGGTTTCGAGATCTTCCGGGAAGCCGAACAGTTCCGGATGCTGATCTTCGGGCTTGCCATGGTGGTTATCATGGTCTGGCGTCCGCGCGGCCTGATCTCTACCCGTGAACCCTCGATCTTTATAAAGAGCAAGAAGGGGGTCTCGGCGGATATGGTTGCTCAAGGGGAGGGACACTGACATGACGCACTGGAATGACAATGTCCTTTTATCCGTTGAGCATCTCAGCATGCGCTTTGGCGGTCTTCTGGCCGTGAATGATCTGTCCTTCAATGTAGGGCGTGGCGATATTACGGCGCTGATCGGACCGAACGGAGCCGGTAAAACAACCGTGTTCAACTGTATCACCGGTTTTTACAAACCAACGGTCGGACGGGTCACGGCCCATCATGAGGACGGCAGCAGTTTTTATCTCGAACAGATGGACGATTTCCGGATTCCGAAAACGGCGAAAGTCGCCCGGACGTTCCAGAATATTCGTCTGTTCGGTGGTATGACGGCCCTTGAAAACCTGATGGTCGGACAGCATACGCCCCTCATGGAAGCTTCCAAATTCACTATTGGCGGTATTTTCGGTGTGAGCAGCTACAAGCAGGCTGAAAAGGAAGCCGTTGAAAAAGCCAAATACTGGATGGAGCAGACGGGCCTGACGCACAGGGCGGATGATGCGGCGGCAGATCTGCCTTACGGTGAGCAGCGCAAACTGGAAATTGCCCGTGCCATGTGCACGGATCCTAAACTTCTCTGCCTGGATGAACCGGCCGCGGGCCTGAACCCGCGGGAATCCGATGAA
>DIYE01000219.1 GCA_002428885.1 Alphaproteobacteria bacterium UBA6062 | reverse complement strand
CTGCTTGGCCAGTTCAACTGTCATGGCAGCATCCCGGCCATAGGCATCCGCGCCAATGGTTTCCGCAAATTCCTCGTTCAGGGGGGCACCGCCAACCATCACGATATAATCGTTGCGGATACCCTTCTCGGCCATCGCATCAATGACGACTTTCATATAAGGCATGGTCGTGGTCAGAAGGGCAGACATACCGATAATGTCCGGTTCATGTTCTTCCAGGGCTTCCAGGTAATTCTCCACCGGATTATTGATGCCGATATCAATTACCTCGAAACCGGCCCCTTCCATCATCATAATGACCAGGTTCTTGCCAATATCATGGATATCGCCTTTGACCGTACCGATCACCATCTTGCCGGCTTTCGGTGCCCCTGTTTCTGCGAGCAGGGGTTTAAGGATCTCCATACCGGCTTTCATGGAATTTGCCGACAACAGAACCTCCGGTACGAACAGAATGCCATCCCGGAAATCAATCCCGACAATCCGCATGCCTTCGACAAGCGCATCTGTCAGAACCCTGTATGGCTCCCATCCCCGCTCCAGCAGGATTTCAGTACCTTCGACAATCTCATCCGCCAGACCGTCATACAGGTCATCATGCATCTGCTGAACCAGCTCTTCGTCATTCAGCGCCGTCAGATCGATATCATCTTCTTCCATACTCAGTCTCCCTAACGCGTTGTCACTCAGGCCCGCAGGCTTGTGTTTTCAGGGTCATAGGCGGATTCCTCAATCACCGTCGCCTGATACTTTTCTCCCAGAATGTCGATCACCAGATTGGTTCCGACATCGCCCAGACCGGTTTTCACATAACCCTGTGCCAGGGATTTACCGGTCCAGTGCCCATAAGCGCCCGCTGTGACCCGGCCTACCATAGTGCCTTCCTGATCCATCAGAGGTTCATTCCCAATCGGGTCAGCGTCCTTGATCCCGTGCACTTCAAGAGCAACGAACTGCTGCGGCACACCGGCTTCCTTCTGGGCAATCAGGGCATCCCGGCCAATAAAATCGCCTTTGTCCAGATGAACGAACCGCTCCAGCCCGGCTTCGAAAACCGTATATTCACGGGTCAGATCCTGTCCCCACATACGATAGTTTTTCTCCATCCGCAGACTGTCCATGGCCCGCATACCACACATGCCGAGGCCGAACTCTTCACCCGCCGTCACCAGCGCATCGAAAATATGGTTTTGATATTCGATGGGGTGATGCAGCTCCCAGCCGAGGTCGCCTACGAAATTGACTCGCATGGCCCGGCAAGGTGCAAGTCCAACGGTAATATTTTGCCCCGTCAGCCACTTGAAAGCGTCATTGGACAGATCCGCATCCGTGACTTTCGACAGAATATCCCGTGCCCTCGGACCTGCCAGAACCAGCACACCATGCTGGGTCGTCACGTTATCAAGACGAACCGATCCGTCATCCGGAAGGTTTTTATACAGATAATCGTAATCAAACCGCTCTGCCGCCCCGGAGCTGACCAGGTAAAAATCTTCTGGCCCATCCCGCATGATGGTGAATTCAGAACGAATACCGCCCCGCTTGTTGAGGGCATGGCTCAAATTGATCCGGCCAATACCCTTGGGCAATTTACGACAGACGAGCCGATCCAGATAAGCCTCCGCCCCCGGGCCGCTCACCTGGAATTTGGAGAAGCTGGTAATATCAATCAGACCGGCATTCTGCCGGGTGTTCTTCGCTTCATTGCCCACATGCTCAAAATAGTTGGACCGGCGGAAGCTCCATACATCTTTCGGCTCCACACCCTCCGGTGCAAACCAGTTAGGCCGCTCCCAACCATAACGCTGCCCAAAGACGGCGCCCCGGGTCGCCAGTCGGTCGTGACACGGGCTTTGTTTCAGCGGGCGGCCTGCCGGGCGTTCTTCGTCCGGATAATGAATAACGAAGACATGCTCATAGCATTCTTCGTTTTTGATCCTGGTATAGGGTTTGGTGGCGTAAGCACCGAACCGCCGGGGATCCACATCCATCATGTCGATGCCAGGTTCGCCTTCGGTGATCCATTCCGCGAGCTGCCAGCCGGAACCGCCGGCGGCCGTTACGCCAAAGCTATGCCCTTCATTGATCCAGAAATTTTTGAGTCCCCAGGCAGGACCGATCATTGGACTTCCATCCGGGGTATAGGCAATAGGACCGTTGACGATGTTTTTGATGCCCGCATTTTCAAAAGACGGAACCCGCTTGATTGCCGCTTCCACATGGGGCAATAGCCGTTCCAGATCACCGGGGAACAGATCTTGGCCAAAGGTTTCCGGGACACCGTCCACAAAGCAGGCCGGCGCACCCTTTTCATAAGGGCCCAGAATATAACCCTGCCGCTCTTCCCGCAGATAATAGGATGAGTCACTTTCCCGAAGAACCGCCATCTCAGGAAGACCGGCTTTTTTACGCTCGACCAGTTCCGGCACTTCATCGGTGACGATATACTGATGCTCCACTGGAATAACCGGAATATCCAGACCGACCATAGAAAGGGTTTGCCGGGCATAATTCCCGGTACAACTCACCACATGCTCTGCTGTGATATCGCCTTTATCCGTCTTGATCAGCCATTCACCATTTGCCTGCTGTTCGATTGCCAGCACTTCCGTCTGCCGGTAAATGGTTCCGCCATTCTGGCGCGCGCCGGCTGCCATGGCATTGGTCACGTCCACCGGAGCAATATGCCCGTCATCAGGATGATAGAGCGCCCCGACCAATCCTTCTGTATCCGCAAGCGGCCAAAGTTCCTTGACCTCGGATGGCGTGATGATTTCAAAGGGGACACCGATGGTATTGGCCGTACCGCAATATTTCAGATATTCATCCATCCGCTCTTTATTTGTGGCAAGGCGGAGGTTGCCGGTCACGTGGAAGCTGACGTCCTGACCGGTTTCGGCTTCCAGTTTCTTATAAAGATCGACACTGTATTTATGGATCTGCCCGACCGCATAGCTCATGTTGAAAAGCGGCAACAGACCAGCCGCATGCCAGGTCGATCCTGCTGTCAGTTCCGTTCTTTCCAGCAAAACCACATCCGACCACCCCTTTTTCGTCAGATGATAAAGAGTGCTGACGCCGACAACGCCGCCTCCGATGACCACAACACGCGCATGCGATTTCATTTTCCCACCTATGCCTGTCAGATGTTTTTATGCCTTCAGGATGAACCTCGGAAACTGGTCCCGCTAACCAAACCGCGACATTCGCTGTTCCTGAAACGCCATCCGCGAACGAGTGCATTTCACCCGATTTCTCCACTGTTCCAAAACCGCCGAAAAGGGGCGTAAATAGGACGCCTCTGCGCTAGTCCCGCCTTTTCCATTTGCTTAAATGGAACTTATAGAGATTCAGAATCAAAAGATGGCTGGGAGGCAGATATGGCAGAATCACGGACACGCGGCGGCAGAAGAGGCAGAAGCGCCCGGCGTGAAGCCCGGCAGGCGGGAGCGACGACCTCAGTTCCCTATATCTCCCGCTCCATTCCGGTTTCCGACCTCATGAGCGATGAAGCCATGGAGATCATCGAAGCTAATGCGGAAACCATTCTTGAAGAAATCGGCCTCAATTTCGTTGAAGATCCGGAAAGCCTGGAGATCTGGAAGCAGGCCGGTGCGGATGTACAGGGCGAACGGGTTCGCTTTCCCAAAGGCCTGTGCCGGGAACTGATCAAAACGGCCCCCGCTGAATTTACCCAGCATGCCAGAAACTCGGCCCGCAACGTCCAGATCGGCGGTAATAATACAGTGCTGGCACCGGTTTACGGCCCACCTTTTGTTCATTGCCTGGACAAGGGGCGTCGCTATGGCACCATTGAAGATTTCCGCAATTTCGTGAAACTTGCCTATATGGCGCCGTCCATGCACCATTCGGGCGGAACCGTTTGCGAACCTGTCGATCTACCCGTCAACAAGCGGCATTTCGATATGGTTTACAGCCATATGAAATATTCCGACAAACCCTTTATGGGATCTGTCACAGCGCCGGAGCGGGCACAGGACAGTGTCGACATGGCCGCCATTCTGTTCGGGGAAGAGTTTGTCCAGAATAACTGCGTGATGCTCAATCTGGTGAATGTCAACTCGCCGCTCACCTATGACGCGACTATGCTGGGAGCCCTCAAAACCTATGCCGCCAATAATCAGGCCGCTGTTGTCTCCCCCTTTATCCTCTCCGGTGCCATGAGCCCGGTCAGTCTGGCAGGAACCTTGTCCCAACTCCTGGCGGAAGCCATGGCAGGCATCGCCATGACACAGCTTATCAAACCGGGAACACCTGTCGTCTTCGGAACGTTTGTAAGTTCCATTTCCATGCAATCCGGTGCACCGACCTTTGGCACACCGGAATCCCTGCTGGTTCTGAACGGTGCGGCCAAGCTCGCCCGCCGCCTGAAGCTCCCCTTCCGCTCCGGCGGTTCCTTCACGGCCTCCAAACTTCCTGACGCACAGGCTGCTTATGAAGCCGGCCAAACCCTGCTTATGACGGTTATGTCAGGCGTCAATTTCGCCTTGCATTCCGCAGGCTGGCTGGAAGGTGGTCTATGTTCCAGCTACGAAAAATTCGTCATGGATATGGATCAATGCTCCATGATGGAAGTGTTGGCTAAAGGCGTTGCTACAGATGAAAACGGCCAGGCTATGGATGCTGTTCGGGAGGTTGGTCCCGGCGGCCACTATCTGGGCTGCGATCATACCCAGCGCAATTTCGAACAGGCTTTCTATCGTTCCAAGCTCGCTGACAACAATTCGGTGGAACAGTGGGAAGCTGATGGTTCGCTGGACATGGCAAAGCGTGCCAACGCGCTTTGGAAGCAGATGCTTAATGACTATGAAGCCCCTGCCCTCGATCCGGCAATCGATGAAACCCTGATCGATTTTATGGAAGGACGGAAAAACAGTTTTCCGGATTCTAACGTCTAAAAGGAATTAAGCAGCATCTGCCGAGTTAGCCTCCAGCAGCGGAAGCAAGATACGAATGGTCGTTCCGTTGCTGGGTTCGCTTTCGATTTCAACGGACCCGTGATGCATTTCCACCAGGGCTTTGGTAATCGACAGGCCAAGCCCTGTCCCTTCCGTTGTCTTGTTAAGCGTATTTTCAATCTGGTGAAAAGCCGTAAAAACTTCGTCCAGCTGATCTGCAGGAATGCCGATCCCGTTATCGGAAAAAGACAGAACAACAAATCCTTCGCGCTTTTCCGCGATAATCCTTACAAGACAGTCGTCACCGGAAAATTTAATCGCGTTCGTCATGATATTGAGAATGATCTGGCGGAAACATTTAGGATCAACATTAATGATCTTTACTTCATCCCGAAGATCCATATCCACGTCAAAATCCCGATCCTTAAAGCGACCTTTTAACAACCGGATCGCATTTGAAAACTCATAAGCGAGGTCAACATCTTCCGGGAAAATCTCAAGCCGCCCGGCTTCCGTTTTCGCCACGTCCAGAATTTCATTGATAAGGCTGAGAAGATGACGAGCACTCATATTGATATCCCCGATATAATCCTCATACCGGGAAGATCCCAAATCACCGTAGATCTTCTGCATCATCAGATCAGAAAAGCCAATAACCGCGTTGAGGGGTGTCCTAAGCTCATGACTCATGTTTGCCAGGAATTCCGACTTGGCCAGATTAGCGGCTTCTGCCTTGTTTTTGGCCTTCCTCAGTTCTTCTTCAATCAGGGCACGCGCATGCGTATTCATGATCAGAGAAACGATATCCACATTTGAGTGAATAAACTTCGCCTCTTCCGGGGACCAGGGATAATCTTTTTGCCAATTGGCAAAGCTCACAAATCCAATTGCCTTACCACGCTGGAAGATGGGTTGCGCCAGAACGGAGACAGTATCTTCCGGCTCAAAAAACAGGTTATTCATACTTTTAAGGACCTCGCTGGCCCTTGAATCTCCAATACGGATTTCTACGCCTTTGGAAAAAGTTTCAAAAAACTGAGGTGACTCGTTCTCGTATATGTGTTTGGTTTCAAGAAACGAATTTTGTCGCTGATCATAGCGGCATAACGACTCCATTGAGCGTTCCGTCTCATTGAAAGCCCAGATCGTAATGCGATCGATATCCAGAAGCCGAGCTGTATTTTCAGCAATTGTCTTGAGAGCCTGAGTGACGGATTTCTCTTCGACAAAATCCTCTCTGACCAGAACAGAAATCGCTCTTTCATATTCATCCGCCTTTTTCGAGCTTTCGCTCAATTCCTGATATTGCCGATCAAGAAACCGCAGCAGCTTTACCGTTCTGGCAGTCAGAAATGTAAGCAGGACTATCAGCAGAAAAACCGCCAGGGCAATATTCTGAAGCGAAAGCCTCAACAGCGCCCCACCTTCCAGTTCCGGGTACCAGCTAATCCATTTTTTCTGAACACCAAATGAAGATCCCATATCAAGGATTGCTCGGCTTCCGTCCCGGACCTGAGGCTCTTCTGAAATTTCAATCACGGGCAGAGAAAAACGTTCACTAAGAGATTTGAAAAAGACCGGCCCAAGGCGCTTGGTAAAGATTAGGATATAGTGTTTATCCAGGTTCTTCGGGATTTCCTTTTGCGCAGCAGAAGTAGTATCCTGCTGTATCATCGCTGCCGCAACAATGAACAATCCGCCGCCGTCCGGGATCGCCAGATAATCGCTTATGCCGTCCTTCTGACCATCCTGGCGATAGGATCGGCGAAGCTTGGCGATCATCCCGTATAGATCCGGCTGCGATTTCAGAAGGTCGGTTTCTGTGCGCCTTCCTCCTTCAAGCGCATAGACGGTTTCGTCCGCATTGCTTAATACATAAGTCCCTGAGAGGGTGTATATCTCCTGCAAATAAGAGCCCACATTATTCTCGGCCCATTTTTCATCGATGGTACCAACCAGTGACTTTGCCGAAGCATCCCAGTAAGCATAATCAGCCGTCAGCGCCTGAAGGAAAGATCTTTCCTCTTCGAGAAGCGAATGAACAAGATGTTGAGAGTCATCAATGGCTTTTTCATCCTGTATGCGGGACGATTGCCAGATACCGAAGAAAATAAGGGCAAAGGCACCTAGTACAAAAAAGACAAGCGGCAGAATAAGAGCCCGGACTTTCCGTCTGGTCAGTTCCTGTATTTCTATCTGCCGGTTTTCTGTCATATATCAGTACCAACCCCCAAGGACCGGAAACTGTCAGGGAATAACCGAAATATGTGTTTCCCCCGCCTATCCATACCCCAACAAACCCTAATATTAATATTATAGTAATATCAATTCAACTGACATTGAAATTTAATCTCAGGACCGGGACTTCTTAGGGCTGCGGGTTCTCTACTCCCGATCGGGGATAAAGGTACCGCCAAACTCAAATCTGCTGGACGGATGGTATAACCGCACAATGGTAATAACGCCTTCAGGGCAGTAGGTTCGCCGCTCCAGAACCAGGACGGGTTCTTCATCAGCCAGGTCAAGCCAGTTAGACTGATCAACCGTTGGCAAGGCCGCACTGATCCGGTGATCAGCGTGAGTATAGGGAATGTTGGCCAGCAGATATCCACCTGTTGTCTGGCGCGTAAAGTCCTGCTCCAGAAAGGACGGAACCAAAGACGGATTGACATATCGATCCTCAAGCTGGATCGGTGTTTCATTTTCAAGATGGAGGCAAAGGGAGTGAAAACAGGCTAGACCCGGCGAAAGCTCCAGTAAAGCCGCGATATCACCCGGCAATTCATCTTCGCCCAGGTGAAGGACACGACTGGTATGCTGATTACCGCGGGCATTGATATCTTCGGCGATATTCCTGATTTCGAGGAGACCGGTTTCCAGCTTAGGGGGAGAGACATAAGTCCCCGACCCCTGCCGCCGCACCAGAACACTCTCTTGGGTCAGTTCCCGAAGCGCCCGGTTCACGGTCATGCGGGAAGCATTCAGTTCCTGAACAAGTTGATGCTCTGTCGGGATCCGGTCTCCCGGCTTCCACTGCCCGCTGTCAATCCGACTGGCAATCAATTGCTTGATTTGCTTATAAAGCGGCTCGGACGATCCGGTGGATGTCTTGATTTTTAACTCTTCCGCAGTCATGAAACTCTCTTAACGCTGTCCAACCAGACGCTTCATAACATCTTTGAAGCGCCCCGCAATCTCTTCTTCCCGGGCATGACGACCCTCCTTAACGACCATTCGACCATTGACGCAAACGTCTGCCACCAAATCGTTACCACCGGCAAAGATCCAGGCATCCAGCACCTGCTCCGGCTTTTTACCGGCCAGAACCGGATGGTTCTCATCCAGGCACACGAAAGAAGCCGGCGCGCCGATT
>DIYE01000008.1 GCA_002428885.1 Alphaproteobacteria bacterium UBA6062 | reverse complement strand
CCATAAAGGCATAGGCAGGGCGGGTAAAGTCCTTAATATCCAGATCAAAATATTCGTATCTCAAGCCTCCTGAAAATTCGAAGATGCTAAAGGGAACAGTGATTTGCCCAAAGCCCGCAAGACCAAGCTGTTGCATGGGGGCCGCCCGGTCCTGGCCGTCCTGAAGTTCCTGCCGGGTGTCATCAAAACTTGCATCCCCGCCCCAGGTGATTTTTAACCCTTCCAGAACAGAATCCAGAGAACTGTCCACGGTCATGCGAAGGCCGACCCGTTTAGTAAAATTCTCGGATTGTCCGTCCGGATTGATCGTGGTGGAACCGGCAATGGCCGGGACAGCTGGATTGGCTGCCGACATGGGGGCGAAGGCAAAACGCTTGGTGATGTGATCGGCAAAAATCCGGGCCGATACTTCTCCGATCGCGGTCTCTGTATCGCTATAATCCAGGGTAAAATACTGGGATCGCTCCCGGACGCTTTCGCCTTCATAAGGAGAGCTCGGGTCTGTGGAAACAGGGTCTGTTGTATAGTCAGAGTTAAATTCGGGCTCCTGATTAAGCTCAATCATACTGAAGGAAGCCTGCAATCGTTTTGAGGGAGAAGGGTTCCAGCCACCCTTAAGAGCCAGATTGAAGGTTTTCGTATTATCGAGGCCGCCCTGACCGATCAATGGGTCTGACGGTGCCAGATTACCGTCGCCTGTGTAGGCATCCCGGGTCATTTCTGCGGACAATGTTGCCGCATAGTCAAAATTACCCTCTGTTCCGGTGAAAGTGACGGATGTTTCCGGGGCCAGTGAATTGCCGACATGTTTCGTAAAGCCGGAAACACCTGCCGCTATGGTGATTTCATGATCTTCCGTTGCGGTTTTGGTAATGAAATTGATCGTACCGCCAGTTGCACCATTTCCATAATCAGAGCGGGCGCCTGGTACGACCTCAACCCGTTCGATGTTATTCAGGTCAATAACCGTCAGTGTTCTTGAAACATTCCGAAGAGGTGTATTCCGAGTCTGGCCATCCACCAGGATCTGCACACCCCGCCCCCGGAAGGACTGGCTGGCACCGGAAAGCGTCTGGTTTGATGTTCCCATGCCCGGTACGAAACGGCCGATGAGTGTAGAGGCATCTCCGCCGCCCTGAACATGTTGGGTAATCTCATCTGGTGAGATAACAATGACGGAAGCGGGAAGGGCCCGGATATTTCGCTTAGCCCGGCCGGCCGTTACGACGATCTCGTCAAGGGTGGTAATGGTCCCTGACGAGCGAGTGACGGAGATCCGATATGTTTTATTGTCCACTTGGCTCGCTTGGTAGCCGGAGCCTTCCAGAACCCGGGTCAGTGCTTCAACAGCGCTTAGGGTCCCTTTTAAGGGGGCCTGGGTCCTGATACCGGCAAGATCATTTTCAAAAACGAGGCTAATACCGCTTTTTTCGGCAATTTTCTGAAGAACGGATGACAGTTCACCGGGCTCAATATCAAAGGAAAAACGATCCTCTGAGGCAGAAGTTGCTTTGTCCTGCGCCATAGCCGGAACGGGATGCACAATGGCGGTTCCAAAAGAAAGAGCGGTCAGAAGCACGACAGTGCTGGCCGTTTGCAAAAAGAAGCGGCTGACTGTCTCTGATCTTGCGGACAGATTTGAAAGGTGAATATTTGACGCGGACATAAAAAGTACCTTTTGCAAATAACAATTACTATTATTTGAAAAGACGTAGAAGGGCGTGAAAACAGGAGGTCAGTTTTTACGATTTTTTAAGAATAAGAACGGATTTCCCAAAAAATGTATATTTTTCAACATGATATTGTTTTAATAAAATATCGGAAAGTGTCTTGGCATTATAAAGCTGGAAGACACCGGAGACCGAAATTCGGGAGATTTCCGGATCAACCCAGACCAGTTCCTCTCCCTGTTGTCGGCCCAGTTTTTCAAGAACATCATTGAGGGAGCTATTGCGAGCAATCACCTGCTGGGTGAGCCAGAAAGCACGGGATGGTGCACTATTTTTTTCTTTTCGGGCGTTTCCGTCTTTGGGAAGGGTCCACTTCTCTCCGGCGGACAGTGTTACCGGTGGAATGGATGCAGCCCCGGTATAGAGAACAGAAACACTGCCTTCATGAACGACAACCTCCTGTTTCTCCAGAGTTTCTTCTACAGAATACGCGGTGCCGACAGCCTGGACGGCATACTCATCCAACTGAACCCGGAAGGGGCGGGATTTATTAGACTGCACATCAACAAAAACGGCTCCCTTGTCCAGATGGACGGTCCGGTAGCTGTTGGAATAATCGATGGTTATCTCACTGCCTGCATCCAGTTTGGCGGTTGAGCCGTCCGGCAGGGTGGATGTTATTCTCGAAGAGGCCGTTTCCACTTTTGTTCCGGTATCCAGAAAACCGCCCTGCCAGAGGGCAAGGACTGGTGCCAGAAAGCAAATCGCAAAAACTGCCGCTTTGGTATAACCGGACCAGGATCTCTTTTGTCGGACAGGGTCGGTAGAGGTAAAGGGAAACTGAGGCACCTCTTCTGCTTGAAGGCTTGAAGAGCGGGCGGCGGTCCCGGCTAGTATCCAGAGATCCAGTGCATTCTGATAGGCCTGGCGATGGGCCTCTGACGCGTTAAACCAGTCACGAAACTGATCCTGCTCAGGCTTCGAAAGTCCGCGGTCTGCGCAGATGACCCAATAATCCGCCATCTCTTCCGGACTGTCCGAAAGATGAGGTTCATCGGAAATAATGTTGTCGTCGTCTTTTCGTGTCAATTTTCTAGCTCGCACAAAGGAACGGCATAGGCGCTTTCAGGGGCTACATAAACGTCCTCTATAAGTGTAGACGGTGCCCGTCCGGCAAACAGGAGGTGCCTTTTTTTCATTGTAGTTTTTTCTCCAGGTATTGGCGGCAATCCTGCAAAGCCTTGCGCAAGTGCTTTTCCACCATATTCTGGCTGATACCCAGCCGCTCGGCGATCTCTCTATTTGGCAGATCCTCTACTTTTCTCAACAGAAATACCTCTTTGCATTTGGGCGGAAGCGTCTCGATGGCTTCTTCGAGAATCCTGATTTTCTCGCGATCCATGACAGACGTTTCTGCCGAATAGGTGTCGTGGGGCGTATCGGAGATGTCGCCGGCGGGTTCCGAAATGACGGCCGCCGACTGACGCTTTCTGAGAAGATCATTCACCAGATTGGATGCTATCCTGAAAAGATAAGCCCGCGGATCTGAAATCTCCGCTCTGGGATCCAGGTTGTGGATTTTGAGAAACAACTCTTGTTGCAGATCTTCACAATCTTCCGAGGACATAATCCGTTGCCGGAAGAACCGCTGCAAAAAATGCCGGTTATCGGCATAGAGTTGCAGCCAGTTATGTCCACTTCCGGAAGGGTACATTGAGGATCCTTTATACGCTAACATGCGGATAATTCGCATTTGCAGATAGGTCAAGCGCAAAGTGCTGGATTGACCTGGGTCAATGAGACCGAATTCCAGCCTGTTCTAATATTCCATTAGCAAGGGGAGGGACGGATTGGAAAAGGAAGAGGGTCAGGACATGCCGGAAATATTTCATCCATTACCGGACAGCCTTATGGATTGCCCGATTGACTATATCGGGCGCGAGCATACGCGTCACATGGCGTTATGCGGCTATTTTCGGGATAAGGAGCTTTTTGCCAGGATGTGCCGTGGTGAGGCTCAGGATGCGGTTCGGTGTCTCCACTCTTTTTTGACGCAGCAATTACCCGTTCATGTTCGGGATGAGCAGCAGGCTCTTTTCCCTTTACTGATCAGGTATGCGGGTGATGCTGACAGGAAGGTGCGGGATGGTGTCAAGTTTGTACGGCGAGAGCAGGAATTTGATAAGAGCCTGATTGCGTTTGTTCTGGCAGACTTGGAGACCCTGCGCAAAGGGCATGTTCTGGTAAATCCGCTCAGGCTCGAGCTGAATCTTGAGACGTTGCTGGAGGGGATAGATCGGCATGCGCGCTGGGAAAGGGATAATCTGATACCCGAAGCAGAGAAAGCGCTGCCTTCTGCCGCCAAACAGGAAATCAGGGAGCGTATGGCTTCCTGGCGCGAATAAGGGTATCAGGCTCCCTCATTGCCGGTTTGCGGCCGATCCATTTCTTTCATATTACCGAGAAGCCGGTTCAGATAATGCACGCAGGAAATCCGATCATCGTAGGATAAGTCTTTAGCGGCCTCTTCATAGAAGCCCTGGATCAGGGGCGTAATCACATTCCAAAGTTCCCGGCCTTTGTCCGTAATGCGGATCCGCCGGGATCGGTTGTCGTGAGGGTCAACGGATCTTGAGACCACTCCTCTTTCTTCCAGTCGGCCAAGCAGGCCTGTCATATTCTGCCTGCTGACCATCAGATAATCACACAGTTCGGAAACGGTCATTCCTTCCGGAACTGCTTCCCGGGACAAGGCGCCCAGAATAGACCATTGTTGAGTGGTCACCTGCTCACTATCAAGCGCCCGGGTTCCCACTTTATTAAGAAGATTGGCTGCCTGATAGAGGCGAAAGAACAATCTATTGCTTAAATCATCCAACATATGATTGATTCTTGCATGTGAAAAACGAAAAAACAATCAATATATTGACATAAATTAGAAATCGAACAAGAATTCGAAAAATATAAAGCAGGTGGGAGGAAGCGGGTTTTCCACTCGGCGACGAAACGGCTCAGATAATAAAATGATAATTGCCGGACAGAGATTAGGAGAGGTTCGATGAAGGGATTGGCAGGTAAAACAGCTATCGTAACCGGCGGTGGCGGCGGTCTAGGCAGTGCTATATGCGCCCGTCTTGCCGAAGAAGGCTGCACAGTCGGGATTTTTGACCTTAATCTTGAAGCTGCACAGAAGGTGGCCGCCGATGTCGGTGAGAATGCGGCAGCTTATGCTGTTGATATCTCCGATCAGGCTGCGGTCATGGCGGGTGTGGCGGCTTTCGAGGATGCATGCGGTCCGACAGATATCCTGGTTAATAATGCGGGATGGGACAAGGTCGGCAATTTCCTGGAGACGGATAAGGATCTGTGGGAAAAAATCGTCAATATCAATCTGTGGGGACCTTTGCATATGACCCATGCTGTTGCGAGCGGCATGTCAGAACGCGGACAGGGGAAAATCATTACCATTTCCTCTGATGCAGCGCGGGTCGGATCTTCGGGAGAAGGCATTTATTCGGCCTGCAAGGGCGGTATGGTTGCCTTTTCCAAAACACTGGCGCGGGAATTGGCCCGCAACAACATCAATGTGAATGTTGTCTGCCCCGGTCCATCAGATACGGCTATTCTCAATGACTTCATCGGTGAAGGAGAAATGGGGCAAAAGATCTATCAGGGACTGACGCGGGCGATCCCGTTCAAACGTCTGGGACAGCCGGAAGATTTCGGTGGTATTGTCGCCTTTCTGGCAAGCGAGGAAGCTAATTATATTACAGGACAGGTCATCAGTGTGTCCGGTGGTCTGACAATGGCAGGATAAGAAGGAAGAAGAACATGTCTTTTGAAGATATTCTTTATGAGGAAAAGAACGGCGCGGCCTGGATTACCATCAACCGGCCTGAAAAATACAATGCTTTCCGGGCCGAAACTGTTGAGGAACTAATACAAGCCTTTCAAAAAGCGGCGTGGAACAAGGATATCGGGGTTATCGTTTTGGCTGGTGCCGGAGACAAAGCCTTTTGTACAGGGAGCGACCAATCCTCTCATGATGGGCAATATGGCGGTCGCGGGACGATTGGCTTGCCGGTAGAGGAATTGCAAAGCCTCATCCGGGATGTTCCGCAGCCGGTTATAGCAAAGGTACAGGGCTTCGCGATTGGCGGCGGTAATGTGCTGGCTACCATTTGCGATATGACTATCGCGTCGGAAAAAGCACAGTTTGGCCAGGTCGGACCAAAAGTAGGCTCTGTTGATCCGGGGTTCGGAACAGCCTATCTCGCCCGGGTGGTGGGTGAGAAAAAGGCTCGCGAAATCTGGTATCTGAACCGTCGATACACGGCGGCGGAAGCGGAGAAAATGGGACTGGTAAACGCCGTTGTACCTCATGATCAGCTGGATGCCGAGGTTGAGAAATGGTGTGCGGAAATTCTTGAGAAAAGCCCGACGGCCATTTCTATCGCCAAGAAATCCTTCAATCTTGACAGCGAGAGCATTCGCGGAATTTCCACCATGGGTATGCAGGCCCTGAAACTCTATTATGAAACCGAAGAATCCCGGGAAGGTGTGAAAGCCTTTAACGAGAAACGTAAACCGGATTTCAGAAGTAAAATGACATAGCTGGAATCGGAAGCCGGGGCTGCTGTTTACCGCAGTTCTAATGCTTTACTTAAAGGGTTCGATCAGGGATCAGGCCCGTGTCGCTGAGCAAAAAAACGCAGACTATTGGGAGCAGAAACTCGGTTCCGCCGGCATTATCGTAAACCGGATTAACTCACTCCAGGAAGTGTTGGAGGATGAGAATGTCTTTGAAGGGTGTATGCTGCGAAAAGCGGATCAGGTGGGTGTTGGAGAAATTTATCTGCCTGTCCTTCTCTTGATGGATGGCCGGGAAGGATCGGCGTCCCAGAAAGGGGAGCATACGGATGTGGTTCTTGCCGAACTCAACGCCGGTAGTTGAAGTTCTTGGCCGTCATGAATAGGTTAGCCGTAAGGATTGTCACTTTTGGACCGTCCATTACGATGTGAGGGATCTTTGGAACAGACGGATGAACCGGCCTTCAATGTGCCACCGGCGACGCTCTATACGGCGGCCAGCCTGATCATTGTTCATATCCTGCTGACCGTTGCGGCGGATGATACGGTCAGGTGGGCTTATCAGTCTCTTGCGTTTAGTACGGATCGTTTTACCGCTTTACTGAACGGTGTTGGTGATGTGGGGTTCGGTGCGGTCTTTCTGACCTTGTGTGGACATCTGTTCTTGCATAACGACTTTATGCACCTCCTGATCAACGCTTTTATGTTGCTGGCATTTGGTGCTTTTGTTGAGCGAGCCAAGGGAATGGCCGTTTTTTTTCTGCTGTTTTGCGTGTGCGGATGGATTGGGGCGCTGGGTGAATATCTGGTGACGGATCCGGAGGGAGGCTCATATCTATATGGAGCATCCGGCGCTGTTTTCGGCATGATGGGCGCGTCAACCTGGCTGCTATTGCCACGTTTTGGTCTCAGGAAAATCCTGACATTTGTCGGGGTTATGATGGGGCTTAATCTTGTCATCGGCCTGACGCCGCTGGGTTTATTGCTGACCGGCGGAGAAGCCGGTATTTCCTGGGCGGCGCATCTGGCGGGATTTGTTGCTGGAGCCCTTTTAATGCCTTTATTGCCGGTTCGGGCTGCCCCGGAATAACATCCTGCTCACCAAGATGTCAGAGGCAATTCTCCGGAAGCAGCCTATATTTGCTGTATCAGATGTGAATTCGGGGAGAATTAACATGAGAAAAGCGTTCGGATTTCTGTTTATTGTCGGCATTTTAAGTTTCCAGATGATTACTTCCGCCGTCGCGGGAGAGATGCCCTATCGCACAACGTTTCTGGGATGGGCGGCTGAAGGATATGACGTGGTCGCCTATTTCCGGGAAAGTAAACCGGTTGAGGGAAACAGTGATTTCAGTCATGAATGGAGCGGTGTGAAATGGCGCTTTTCCAGCGCGGAAAACCGGGATCTGTTTGCCGCCAGTCCGGAAAAATACGCACCGCAATATGGCGGATATTGTGCCTATGCCGTGTCGCAGGGTTATACCGCCAGTGTAGTGCCGGAAGCCTGGTCTATTGTGGATGACAAGCTTTACCTTAATTATTCGAAAGGAGTTCGCAGTATCTGGGAAAAGGATATTCCGGGCTATATTGGTGCCGCGGATAAAAACTGGCCGGGGATCAGCGCTTCTCTTTAGAGGCCTGATTCTAAGCGTTTCCACAAGAAAAAAGCACCTGGGAAGCGGGGGCAATCCAGGTGCTTTTCAGCGGGATATCCATATTTGGGAGAGAACAACCCGCTAACTCGGAATGTGTTTAACGTCGCCAGATCGGCATGTCCTCATCCGTAGAAGGCTGATAAGTGACGGTCATTTCATCAAAGGCTTTCAGGACTGAGTTCAGGTCCTGGTCCTCCCGCATTTCAAAGGCATTAAAGCCGCAGCGTTGCATATAGAAAACCTGATCTCTCAGAACATCACCAACAGCCCGGACTTCCCCCTTATAATCATATCGCTCCCGGAGAAGGCGGGCCTGACTGTAAGCCCGGCCGTCTGCCATTTTCGGAAACTGAAGAACAACGAGATCCAGGCGCTCCAGATCGTCGGCAAGGGCATCGACATCGTCCGTATTTTCAAGAATGACACCAAGCCTGCTGTTGCGTTTCAGAAGCTCTTCCCGTCTTTCCAACCATTCTTTGAACGGCACATAGATATCGCCGGTCGGTAATGTATCCAGTTCTTCGAGACCGGTGAACGGTGTCCAGCTATCGTCTGCCGGCTTCCTGTCCTTGATGAAGTTACCCATAGAGTCTCTCCTTGAACGGAGCCTGGCCGATCCGCCGGTAAGTTGTCAGGAAAGGTTCTTCAGGATCCTCCCGAGTTTCAAGATACACATCCAGGACATCACCGATGGCACTGACAATCTCGTCGGACGTAAAGGCAGGGCCGATGATTTTGCCGATCGAGGCATCTTCCCGCGCGCTGCCGCCAAGGGTCAGCTGATACACCTCGACCCCCTTCTTGTTGACGCCCAGAATCCCGATATTAGCCACATGGTGATGACCGCAGGCGTTGATGCAGCCGGAAATATTAAGGCTGACATCGCCAAGATCATTCACAAAGTCATAGGCATCGAACCGTTCCGTAATCGCTTGCGAAATCGGAATGGATCGGGCTGTTGCCAGGGCACAGTAATCCATGCCGGGGCAAGTGATAATGTCTGTCAGGTGGTTATAATTTGGCGTGGCCAGATCCAGGGCTTTCAACTCTTTCCAGAGATTATGAAGCTCCGAGAGCTTGACGTCCGTCAGAACAAGATTCTGGCGGTGCGTGGACCGGATCTGCCCCAGGCTGTATTTATCCGCCAGATCCGCGATGGCATCCATCTGGTCCGCCGTAACGTCGCCGGGAGGCTGGTTCCTGGACTTCAGAGACAGATAGACAACCCGATAGCCGGACTTTTTATGCAGCTCCAGGTTTTTCTCCGCCCATTTGGCAAATTCAGGATCTGTAATAAGTTCCCGGTCGAAAGCTTCATCGGTATCGTCCAGCTCTTCATAGTCCGGATCCTTGAAATGTGCCTTGATGGCGTCAATATCCTGATCCCGGAGCTGAAGACCATTTTTCTTGATATGCTCCCACTCGGCTTCCACCAGCTTTCGGAATTCGTCTTCACCGGTCTCATGAACCAGAATTTTGATCCGCGCCTTGTAAAGGTTATCCCGGCGACCCAACTGGTTGTAAACCCGCAGGATGGCTTCGAGATAAGTCAGCATGTCGTGAACCGGCAGGAAAGGCCGGATTAGTTTGCCGATCATTGGTGTTCTGCCAAGACCGCCGCCGACATAGACTTCCAGGCCAAGCTCTTCTTTGTCATTTTTGACAAGGCGCAGACCAACATCATGGACGGCAACCGCTGCCCGATCGTGCAGGGCGCCACTCACCGCGATTTTAAACTTGCGGGGCAGGAAGTTTAGTTCCGGGTGGAAAGTAGACCACTGGCGGATAAGTTCGCAATAGGGGCGGGGATCTTCAATCTCGTCCCGGGCGACGCCGGCAAGAGGATCAGATGTCGTATTCCGGATACAGTTGCCGGACGTCTGGATAGCGTGCATTTCCACGGCAGCCAGATCATCCAGAATGTTTGGGACATCCTCCAGCTTCGGCCAGTTATATTGAATATTTTGGCGGGTGCTGAAATGACCATATCCCTTGTCGTATTTCCGGGCAATATGGGCCAGGGTTCGCATTTGGTCAGAGGAAAGCAGGCCGTATGGGACCGCAACCCGCAGCATATAGGCATGAAGTTGCAGATACAGGCCGTTGCGCAGGCGTTGCTGCTTGAATTCCTCTTCTGACAGTTCACCTTTCAGGCGCCGTTGAACCTGGTCGCGAAATTGCGATACCCGTTCCAGCAGCAGTTGGTGATCCTGCTGAGAATATTGATACATGGTAGCTCAGACTTTCTTGTTTATCAGGCGGCGTGAAGGCCTTCCGAGGCAGTGCCGGTAGCGGACGCATCCGCCGGTAGCCGGAATGTCGGTCCGCCGGCCCGGATCTGTTCGCGCTTGGAGGCGGGAACAAGGCCGTTTTCCGACTTAATCACGTCAACGGCATAGGCGCCGACAACGATATTTTCAGCTTCTGACCGCTCCGCCTGTTGTTTCAAGTCGTCAATAGATGATTCGTCGACGGCAGCCGCTTTGTTGAGGTCGGTTGACCAGTAGGCATTGCCTCCCTCCAGACAAAGATAGGCGACAAACCCTTCTTTCAGCAGGGACGCGGTATAAACTTGCAGTGCCATTGCTTAATCTCCTGACTGAGCCCGTAGGGGCATTCCGTGTTTCTCTCTCATCATATAGAGAATAATTTAAACAACGCAAGAATATTGTAGATTAAATTTAAACTACATATAAAAGGTGTGTTTAATTGAGGGGAGTGCTGGGGCGCATGACGTGAATGCCGCACTCCGTTTTTCCACGCCCGGCCCAGCGGCCTGAGCGGGCATCCGCCCCCGGCGCCGTTCTTT
>DIYE01000120.1 GCA_002428885.1 Alphaproteobacteria bacterium UBA6062 | reverse complement strand
GCATCCGAAAAAGAAGAATAGTGCGCAAGCCGCTTCAGGAAGGCTCCGCTGTGACATCCAAGATCCAGAACTGTCTCAAACGGTCTTGCAACATCACCGGCCCGCTCCGCCAGTCTGTCGGAGATTTCGTCAAACAGGAACCCGTAACGTTCCCAGTCGCCTCCGGCAGCTCTATCCCTGTGGCGGCGTACAAGGGTCCGGTCGAACAGATGAATATCGGAGGCAGTCTGGACAGAGTTTGGCATGGTTGTCTTATGACATGGCGCTGGTCGTCATTCAATCAAAGCCTTCACTGCATCACCAATCAGGCGTTTTATTCTTTCTCAATTCTCGTATAATAAGGAATGTCGGTTCTCCAAGATTTGAAAAAAACTGCACAAAGGAACGGGACACGCCTCCTGGACATTCTGTTTCCCGCGCAATGCGCGCGCTGCCGCGAACCTGTCGATACACCCGGCAGTCTTTGCGCCACCTGCTGGCCGGAGATCAGCTTTATCAGCGCCCCTTTCTGTCGGCAATGCGGGTATCCTTTTGATTATGAAGCCGGGACGGATATGATCTGCGGCAGTTGCCTGGCAGACCCGCCCCCATTTAGCCAGGGGCGTTCTGTCCTGCGCTATGATGACGCCAGCAAGGATATGATTCTATCCTTCAAGCATGCAGACAGGACGGATCAGGCTCCGGTTTTTGCCGCTTGGATGGTTCGGGCCGCAGGCGATCTGCTGGATCAAAACCCCATCATCACTCCCGTACCGCTTCATCCAAGAAGACTGCTTAAAAGGCGTTTCAACCAGTCAGCCCTCCTGGCTGGCGCCATCGCCCGGCAAAGCGGAACCAGGCTGATGCAAGACCTTCTTGTCCGTAGGCGGCCCACACCAAGTCAGGGAAATAAAAGCGTCAAAGGACGTTTCAGAAATGTCAAAGGCGCCTTCGCCGTCCATCCGCGCTGGCAGAAAATAATACGGGATGAACACGTACTTTTGATTGATGACGTCTATACAACAGGTGCTACAGTCTCCGCCTGTGCCGACTGTCTGTTGAAAGCAGGCGTGCGCGAGGTAAGCGTCCTGACTCTTTGCCGGGTTGTTAGACCCGCCCGCCTGTCTATATAAAGGTGACAATAACCAGTATTAAGTGGACCTGTTTGTAATGAAGCATATCGAAATCTACACGACCATGTTCTGCCCATTTTGTTCCCGGGCGAAATCCCTTCTGAAAAGCAAGGGTGTGGCCTTTGAGGAAATTGACGTCACTCTGGATGCACCGCGCCGCCAGGAAATGACCAAACGGGCAGAAGGCGCGACCTCCGTTCCGCAGATTTTTGTGGATGGCGAGCATATCGGCGACTGCGATTTTATTCACCGCCTTGACGCTTCGGGCAATCTGGATCAGATTCTGGGAAATGCATAGCCCAAAACCTTTCCTCGGGAAGAAACCATGACCAGCTTTACCGCCGCCTGCATTCAAATGACCTCCGGAACCGATCCGGAGGAAAACCTGAAGGTCAGTTCTGACCTGATCCGGGAAGCCATCTCACAGGGTGCCGACTTCATCGCGACGCCGGAAGTCACCAATATGCTTGAACCCTACAAAGTGGAGGCGAAACGCAAAGCCCAGCTGCAGGAGGATGACATCACCCTGGCGGCTTATCGCGCTTTGGCGGCAGAGCACAAAAAATGGATCATGGCCGGTTCTCTGGTCATTAAAAAACCGGATGATGACAGGCTTGCCAACCGGTGTTTCCTGATCAATCCAGACGGCAATATCGCGGCTTGGTATGACAAGATCCACATGTTCGATGTGGAACTTGATAATGGTGAAACCCACAAGGAATCCAACGCCTATGCGCCGGGCGAGCGTGCGGTCACAACCGGAACACCGTGGGGCAGGCTCGGGCTGGCTATCTGCTACGACGTGCGCTTTGCCCATTTATTCCAGGATCTTGCCATTAACGGACAGGCCGAGATGTTCACTGTGCCGGCTGCTTTTACGCACACAACCGGTAAAGCACATTGGCATACCCTGTTGCGGGCCCGCGCCATCGAAAATGGCGCGTTTATCATTGCACCGGGCCAGTGCGGACATCATTCGGAAACCAGGCATACATTCGGTCACTCGCTGATCATTGATCCCTGGGGCAAAGTTCTGGCCGATGGCGGCGAAGAGCCGGGCGTTGTCATAGCGGATATCGATATGACCCAGGTAGAGCGCCGTCGCAGGCAGATTCCCAACCTCAAGAATCTGCGCCCTTATGATATGGATGTCATGAGCGCCGATAGAGCCGCTGCTGAATAAATAGGCTTAAGACCAGGACCTTAACCTGTCTATAACCGGCAGGCCCACACCTCCATATCCCTCTGATATCAAAGATTTTTTTGAACCCGTCTTCTTGCCAAACGACACATGACCATAGACTCCAACCTTAATAGAAGAGAATATGCGAATGTACAGTATCGGAGATATGGTCAGGAAATTCGGCCTTTCGAGGACAACCCTTCTTTATTACGAAGATAAAGGTCTGCTGGTTCCTGCCCGGCGTCTAAACAGCAACTATCGTATTTATAGTGAAGCTGATTGTGAGCGATTAGCGCTTATTAAAACCTACCGCAGAACAGGGCTGTCCGTCGAAAAAATCGGTGACTTGCTCCATAATGGGACAAATGATGACCGGGAGGAAATTCTGAAAGCCCAGCTTGATACAGTGACAAATCAGATCAGCGTCCTGAGCACTCAACGTAATATGCTGTCATCTCTGCTTGGGAAAAGTGATTTTGTCAAAAGCCTATCCAAAGAAGCCTGGGTTGAGCTTCTGGCTTCCATTGGTCTGGATGAAGCAGGGCAACTGAAATGGCATCGTCATTTCGAACAACAGATGCCCGATGCCCATCAACAATTCCTCGAATCTCTTAATCTCGATGCCGAAGAGATTCATCGGATCCGGACCGCTTCGGCTGAATCAGACAGTTAGCAGCGGAAAACATCCAGAGTCCTGACCTGAAGCTCTAGACCGGCTTTCGGGCAACAATGGACTGCCGGACGGAGGGAGAGGGTTTTTCCCGTACTCCCTCCTCCCAGGCTTGAATATCAAAACCCGCGAAGACATCCCTGAGCTCGCCTTGGCGAAGCAAAAAATCCGGGTTTCGGGGACGCCCGAAACGCTCATTCCCGACGGCAAAAGTATCAAAGATGATCACGCCGCCCGGTTTAAGGCTGTTAATCAATTCTTCAAATAATGGCCGCCAAAGATAGTTCACAACAACGATCCCATCGAACTGCTGATCACCGAACGGCCAGGCTTCCGCTTCAAGATCTGCCTGAACAAGAGTAATATCCTCAAAAGACCGCTCCTTTAGAGCTGCAATGTCAATATCGACAGCGGTAACCTGATAGCCTTTATCTTTGAGGAAAACTGAATGCCTGCCTGCACCGCAGGCCACATCCAGGATATCTCCGCCGGCCTTGAAAGCCATAAAGTGTTTTAAAAACCAGTCAGACGGATTGTTCATAATTACGTTACTCATTAAGGTCAGGAGCCTCAACGTCTCGGCAAACTTGCGCTCGGCGGGAAAATCCCTATTTTTTAAATACACTTGCCTTTAGAGGTCAGGACCGATAGCAAAACAGATAAGCAGTTGAATGATCAAGTATAATCTCAAATGTGAACACAACCACGTTTTCGAAGCCTGGTTTAAAAACAGCAGTGCTTATGATGAGCAGTCCGCGAAGGGGATCATCAGCTGTGCAATCTGTGGCTCCGGCACTGTTGAAAAAGCCCCCATGGCGCCCTCTGTTCCCCGTAAAGGCAGTGCTAAATCTGCAAAAGCCGATACGGCAGACGCCGCAAGTCAAATGTCGGTTGCCGTCAACGCATTGCGGGAAATGCGAAAAACAGTTGAAGAAAACTGTGATTATGTCGGCGAAAAGTTTGCTGAAGAAGCTCGGAAAATCCATTACGGAGAGGTCGAAGAGCGAGGGATCTACGGCGAGGCAACAGCAGAAGAGCGTACCGAGTTGGAAGAAGAAGGCGTCGAGCTTGCAACCATACCCTGGGTTCCGAGCTCAGACGCCTAATTAAAAAGCCCGGCCAGGCCGGGCTTTGTCTATTATTGATCCTTCTTTTCTTTTTCAGCCTTATCATCGGAGACCGGCGTTTCACCTTCAGGCTTGACGATGGACACCTTTGCGGCGGCTTTTAGCGTATCCAGCAATGCGGTAACCGTTGTATTTGTAAGGGTGTTGGACAGCTCTTCCTTCATGGCGTCAAAGGCCGGCGGCTTGGTATCGCGGCGATCTTCAACCTTGATAACATGCCAGCCAAACTGGGTTTTTACCGGCTCAGCAGAATACTTGCCGATGTCCATGGCAAACGCGGCTTCAGCAAATTCAGGCACCATCCGGGATTTTACGAAATAGCCAAGATCACCGCCGTTGGGACCGGAAGGACCTGTCGACAGCTCTTTCGCCAGAGCTTCGAAATCTCCGCCGTCATTCAGCTTGGTGATAACATCTTTAGCTTCCTGTTCTTCTTTCAACAGAATATGCCGGGCCCGGACCTCCGCTTCCGCCTTGAAGTCTTTTGTCGCCTTTTCATACTCGGCTTTCAGGGCCTCATCCGTTACTGCTGCGTCGATCTTTTTCTGCAGATAATATTCCTGCAAAGCCTGCATGCGCATATCGGCAACCGTTTTATCAAACTCGGCCTGGGTATCATATTTTTCCGCCAGGGCCGCATTTTGGATGATACGCATATTGACCAGCTGCTCTACAAGCTGGGCTTTCAGAAACTGGTAAGGTGCCTGTTTATATTGAGCAGGCAGCGTGTCATAGAGCTTGCGAACATGGGATTCGCGGATCTCAGCATCATCAACCGTCGCAACGACCTTGTCGTTAGGGTCCGCAGCCGCTGTTTCCGTCGCCTCAGTTTTTCCCATCATTGCGGACGGCAGCCCTTTCATATCGGAGCCGACGAAATATCCTATAGCCAGCGACAGTCCCGCCACCACAAGGAAGGCGAGGATATTAGCGATTTTCATGATCTTAAATCCCAGGTAGTGATTCCAGCGCCAATGGAAGTAAAGAATATGGTTTTTGACCTCCGCATCGGCATGGAAGCGAATATAGGTCATTTAATGACTCGCACAAGTATTGTTGCAAAAACATGCCACAAAGAGGCTTTTAAGGGATATTAACCGCTTCTCGGCTTAATAGCGCATCCGGATAGATTGACAGCGGAGGAGTTCCCCCTTATCTGTCACCTAGGCTTGCGGGTTTCCCGGGCAACAGGAAGCCGCCGCATAAGGATATCAGGTGTGTTGCCGTCAGATTGATAGCACCTTCGTATGTGACCGGAGTATAATCGGAAATGTTTGGTACATTAGCCAAAGCGCTTTTTGGCTCTTCAAATGATCGCGCGCTGAAATCCATCAAAGCGATTGTAACACAGGTCAACGCGCTGGAAGATCAAATCACACCGCTTTCCGACGAAGACCTGATGGCCAAGACGACACAGTTTCGTGACGCACTGCAAAACGGCCAGTCTCTTGATGACATTCTGCCTGAAGCCTTTGCCTGTGTTCGGGAGGCTGCGAAACGAGCCCTTGGAGAGCGACATTACGATGTACAGCTCATGGGCGGTGCCGTCCTTAACCAGGGCAACATAACCGAAATGAAGACCGGTGAAGGTAAAACCCTGGTCTCCACCCTCCCTGCCTATCTGAACGCCATTGAAGGCAAGGGTGTCCACGTGGTGACGGTAAACGACTATCTCGCCAAACGTGACAGTGAATGGATGGCCAAGGTTTACGCAAAGCTCGGACTGACCGTCGGCTGTATTCTTGGCGGCATGATGGATGACGAACGCCGCGTGGCCTACGCCGCGGATATCACCTACGGCACAAACAACGAGTTTGGCTTTGACTATCTGCGCGATAACATGAAATTCGAAAAGTCCGCCATGGTCCAGCGGGGCTTCAACTATGCCATCGTCGACGAGGTGGACAGTATCCTGATCGATGAAGCCAGGACGCCGCTGATTATTTCAGGACCGGCTGAAGATTCATCGGAACTCTATCGGGCGGTCAATGCCCTGATCCCGAAACTGTCCGAGGAAGATTACGAGCTTGATGAAAAAGCCAAGACCGTTAACTTCACCGAAGAGGGCACCGAAAATATCGAGGCTATCCTTCGGGAAGCCGATCTTCTGAAAAGCGAAAACCTCTATGATGTGGAAAATATTTCCATTGTGCATCATGCCAATCAGGCTCTTCGAGCTCACAAGCTGTTTGAGAAAGACAAGGATTATATCGTCAAAGACCGCAAGGTTATCATCATTGACGAATTTACAGGCCGCATGATGGATGGCCGCCGCTTTTCCGACGGCTTGCATCAGGCACTGGAAGCAAAAGAAGAGGCGGATATCCAGCCGGAAAATCAGACCCTGGCTTCCATCACGTTCCAGAATTATTTCCGCCTTTACAACAAACTCTCCGGCATGACCGGCACCGCGTCTACGGAAGCCGAGGAATTTGCCGAAATCTATGGTCTTGAAGTTATTGAAATCCCGACCAATGTAACGGTCCAGCGACAAGATAACGATGACGAAGTTTATCGAACCGAGCAGGAAAAATACGATGCTTTGGTCAAAGTTGTAGAGGAATGCCGTGAAAGAGGACAGCCTGTTCTGGTCGGTACTGCCTCTATCGAAAAATCAGAACTGCTCGACCAAATCCTGACCTCCAAGGGCATTCCCCATAATGTCCTGAACGCCCGCTATCATGAGCAGGAAGCGGAAATTATTGGACAGGCTGGTCGGTTGGGTGCGGTTACCATTGCAACGAACATGGCGGGCCGTGGTACTGACATCAAGCTTGGCGGTAACACTGAAATGCTGGTTGCCTCTCGCATAGACGGTGTCGAGGATCCAGCCAAAATCGAACAGATCACCAAAGAGGTGGAAGCCGAAATCACAGCAGAAAAACAAAAAGTGCTGGAACTTGGCGGTCTTTTTGTCATTGGAACCGAACGCCATGAATCCCGCCGTATCGATAATCAGCTGCGCGGCCGCTCCGGCCGTCAGGGTGATCCGGGCACATCCCGCTTTTACCTCTCCTTGCAGGATGACCTGATGCGGATCTTCGGCTCTGAACGGATGGACAGCATGCTCCGCAAACTGGGGCTTGAAGAAGGGGAAGCCATTGTTCATCCCTGGATCAACAAGGCCCTTGAGAAAGCTCAGCAGAAAGTCGAAGCCCGTAACTATGATATCCGGAAAAACCTGCTGAAATTTGACGATGTCATGAATGACCAGCGGAAGGTCATTTATGAACAGCGCATTGAGCTGATGGACGAGGACGACGTGTCGGAAACCGTCACCGGCATGCGCAATGAAGCCATTGACGTCATGGTCGACACCCATATTCCGGAAAAAGCCTATCCGGAACAATGGAGCACGACTGAACTGAAGGAAGAGGTCCAGCAGACGCTGGCTCTTGATCTGCCGATTGAGGAATGGGCACAGGAAGAGGGCATCGCGGATGAGGAAATCCGGGAACGCCTGAAAGACCATGCCGGCCGGCGCATGGCTGAAAAAGCCGCCAACTACGGCCCGGACGTTATGCGGATGGTCGAAAAAAGCCTTCTGCTGCAGATCCTGGACCAGGCCTGGAAAGAACATCTGCTGCAGCTGGATCAGCTCCGCCAGGGTGTTTCACTGCGCGCCTATGCCCAGAAAGATCCCCTCAACGAATATAAGACGGAAGCCTTCAACATGTTCCAGTCCATGCTGGATCAGCTTCGCGTCACGGTAACCGCTTACCTTTCCCATGTGGAACTGCAGGACCCGTCAGCAATGATGCAGCGCCCTGAACAGGATGAAAGTCAGATGCAGGCCACGCACATCGATCCGACAACCGGAGAGAATGAGATGGAGGAGGTTGATATGAATGATCCATCCACCTGGGGGAAAATCCGGCGCAATGATCCGTGCCCGTGTGGCTCCGGCAAAAAATTTAAACATTGTCACGGCAAAGCCTAGGGGATCGGCCTCATCATCCCTATTTACAAGTTTTCCAAGGGAGGTTCCTGTGATCGCTAAACTCAAAGCCATTTTCGCGGGCGATGCGGAAACAATCGGCAAGGAAACGGACGACAAGAATCTTGCGACGGCAGCGCTGCTGATAGAAGCGGCCTTGTCTGACGAAGACTATTCGGATACCGAACGGGAAACCGTTTCGGCCATCCTGAAGCGCCATTTCGATCTTTCAGACACGGATGCTGCTACGCTTGTCAAGGAAGCTGAAGCACTTCAGTCAGGCTCGGACCAGATCCTCTATTTCACCCGTACCATCAAAGACAGCTTCCCGATCGAAGATCGGGTGCAAGTTATCGAAATGCTTTGGGAAATAGCCTATGCCGATGGTGAGATCTGTGATTATGAGGCTAATCTTGTAAGACGGATCTGCGGACTTATCTATGTAAGTGACGTGGAGAGCGGCAAAGCAAGGAAGCGCGTCATGCAAACGATTGGCATTCCGAGTTAACCCCAATTTCTTGGTGTTATTCGCAACTAAGGACTTGTCTTCCTGTAATAATGAAGATAATCCCTAGGATTAGGAACACTTAGTAAGGACCCCGGTCCTGATCTATAGAAAAGTTGCGTTAAAAAATTTCCGAGAGCTGGAGAGAAATATGACCTACGTTGTTACCGAAAATTGCATTAAATGCAAATTTATGGACTGCGTGGAGGTCTGCCCTGTAGATTGTTTCTATGAGGGTGAGAATATGCTGGTTATTCATCCTGATGAATGTATCGACTGCGGTGTTTGTGAACCCGAATGCCCAGCCGAGGCGATCCTTCCTGATACGGAGGACGGCGTAGAGAACTTCCTTGAGATTAACCGCGATTATGCGGAACAATGGCCTAATATCACCCAGAAAGGCGAAGCACCTGCCGATGCGGAAGAATGGAATGGCAAAGAGGGTAAGCTTGAACTCTTGAGCACCAAACCGGGTGAAGGCTAAGAAAAGCCACTGAAACGGGTTGTTTACACACTTCCCGTTTATCAGGATTAGTAATTTTAGGATAATTGTGTTACACTCTTATGAGCGGCTGAGAGAATTTGTTCTCTTGGCCTAATAGCTGTTGAAGATTCGGGATCTCCCTGACCGAAACAGACATTTTGACGGTTCGCCGTCTGTTGGATGGAACTGGCAGATATTGCAGCGCCTTTTGCGGCTGCTCTTTTTTTGCGCCACTTTGGATTGTTCCATGGATGAGAGAAGGATTTGAATGACTAAAGAGTTGGAATTCGCACCGCTTGACCATATCGTTTACCCGACACATGGGGTGGGGCAGGTTGTCAGCATTGAGGAGCAGGAAATTTCCGGCATGACACTTCAGTTATATGTTGTTGATTTCTCCCACGAGAAAATGACTCTGCGTGTCCCGATCGCTAAAGCCAAGAATGTCGGCATGCGGCCTCTTTCTTCTCCGAAAAAGATGAAATCGGCTCTCGATACCCTCAAAGGCCGGGCGCGGATCAAGCGCACCATGTGGAGCCGGCGCGCCCAGGAATATGAAGCCAAAATTAATTCCGGTGACCCCATACAGATCGCAGAGGTCGTTCGGGATCTGCATCGCAATGAAGATCAGCCGGATCAGTCCTACAGTGAGCGCCAGATTTATGAGGCCGCTCTTGAGCGCCTGTCCCGCGAGTTGGCTGTTGTCGAGAAAATCGAAGCCGATGTCGCGACGGAGAAAGTACAGAAAGTCCTGCAGGCTGCCTGACCGGTCTTGCCAGGAAAAGCGGTTAAAGCCCGGACCGGTTCCGGGCTTTTTTCGTTAATTTTATATTAATTCCATTCCGGGGGTTGCTTAATCGAATCAGACGATTCATTCTGATTCCCGATGAAAGCGAATCAGCATAGTGAAAAATTCGGATGCCTGTCTTATGCGGGCAGGGTTTGGGCCGTCTCCTGTATCCATGGCGAAGCCGAGCGACTGAAGCAACTGCATGACATCATGTCGGCCCGCTGGCAGCATGGTGACCGGATCGTCTATCTCGGTAATTATCTCGGCCGGGGAGACGATATCAAAGGCGTTCTCAATGAAATGCTGCGGTTTCGCATCGACCGGTTATGCCTGCCTGGCATGATGCCGGAAGACATTGTTTATCTGAGAGGCGCCCAGGAAGAGATGTGGCGCAAGCTGCTGCAAATTCAACTGGCAACAGAACCCTCCAATGTCTTCGACTGGATGGTTGAGCACGGGATCGCAAAGACCCTGGAAGCGTACGGGGAAAGCGAGCAGGAGGCTCGTGCCTATTTCCGGGAAGGGATTCTTGCGACAACCCGCTGGACAGGCCGGCTCAGGGACAGAATTCAGAGCTATCCCGGTCACAATGATATCCTCATTTCCCTGCGGCGGGCCGCTTATACCATGAACGGCGAGCTCCTGTTTGTGCATGCCGGTATTGATCCCAGTCGCCCGGTCACCGAACAGACAGATACCTTCTGGTGGGGCAGCGGTTATTTCGACCAGATTTCGAAATCCTATTCAGGTTTTCGCAAGGTCATTCGGGGATTTGACAGGTCCCATGAAGGGGTCACAGAAACCGACTTTACTGTTTCCCTGGACAGCGGGTGCGGGTTTGATGGTCCATTGACCTCTGCCTGCTTCACACTGGACGGCGAAATAGACGATTTGATCAGCTCTGATTAGCGTTACTCAACCGTTCCCGCCGGATCCGTATTCCAGAAACTTATACTCTTGACCAGCAACGGGGTTTTTGTCCTTAAAATTAGGATTTAGGAGAATGAACAGATCTTTCTCCGGCCCGACTTCCGCCATGCCGGCATACAGATCCTGCAGATCCTCTCCGTGCGCCACGGTTCTCGTAACCAGGCGGACAGGTTTGATTCCGGCGGCTTCTTCATATTGTAACGGCACGAAACTGCTGTAACTTTCGGCATAACCTTCTTCCAGCGCAGGGCTGGACGTCTTATTTTCGTAGGCAAAACGTACAACCCGATCGTAACCGAAGTTAATCACAACCCCCGTTACATAGAGCTGCTTATTATTCCTGTTGACGACAAAGCGGGTCCTGGAAGCTTGCGCCCCGCCTACCTGGAAGGTATCGACGGTTCCCACTTTGACTTTCTGAAGCCAGACCTTCCGAATATACTGTTCTGTGGATAGCCCCCGTAATCCTTTGACATCCATATCAAAGATCATGCGGCCTCCCTTACCGTTCATGGCATAGACCGCGCGGGTCGAATTGATCAGCTGGTAGCCCTTGGGCGCCTGGAATTTGAACCGCATGTCTGGATGCAGGAACCAGCGCCCCCGGATAACCCCTTCCCGGATGTCGTCGCCATAGAGCATACCATCGATTTTCTGAAGATAGATCTCCCGACCATATTGTCGGTCCAGATCATCTTTATTGCGCCGGGCAGAGGCGTTGGCTTTGGCGATCCGATCATCGGTCTGCGGGTGAGAAGCAAAAAAATCGAACTGCCCTGATGCCCCGTCCTTGCCGGCCAGCTTGGCCGCATATTTGGAATGAGCATCCATGCGCGCCAGAAAATCCGCCATAGCTTCCCGCGGATAACCGGCAAGCCCCAGATATTTCACACCCAGCTGATCCGCTTCATATTCCTGGTCCCTGGAATATCCGGCGATATACGCACCGCCCAACTGCTGTCCGAGACGAAAAACATCCCCGCTTTGCGTCAGAATACCGGCAATCGCCCCCAGAAGGCCTATACCGGTCGCACGGCCCTGCCTCTGTGCACCATGCCGGGCAATAACATGGCCGACTTCATGAGCCAGCACGCCGGCAACTTCCGCTTCATTATTGGCAAGGGCCAGAAGTCCTCTCGTGACATAAACATAGCCTCCCGGCAGAGCAAAAGCATTTACGATCGGACTGTTTAAAACCGTTACTCTCCAGGGCTGATCTTTCTGCTCGGTGACCGCAACAATCCTGAGGACAATATCCAGAATATAGTCGTTGAGACCTTCACGTACATATTCGCCGCCATATTGGGCAACAATCCGCGGATGCTGCTGCTTGCCGATCTTTGCATCATCCTTGGGTTCGAAAATGGAAAACAGATCGGCGACCTGTGCTTCCTCGGCCGAAAGGTTCACCGGCGCCAAGAACAATCCGGCAGCGCAAGCGGGCACCAAAGCCCATTTACCCAGCAGCCTGGTTATACCCGACCCTATCTTCGCCATGATGTGCGCTCCCGACTATAAATTCTCATCCGGAAACTCGATCTGCTCCGGAAAAAAAAGCTCCATAAAGGGGCCGTTATAAGATCTGATAACGCCCCGTATCCTTATCCATTTATTATCCAGATCCTTTAATTTCCAGTCCAGTTTTTTGAAATTCCTGCGCTCAGTAGAGGAAATCGCAACCGTAAAGTCGCTTTTCCAGTCGGCCCCAAAATTCAGATAAGTCGTCCCACCGAATTTCCGGACATTTTTTATCTGTCCTTCAACAACTCGAAAGCCTTGCATTTTCAATAAGTAGGCCGGGTTATCAGCTTTAAGAACAGTAAATCTTTTCCAGGCCCCGAGACGCTTGGTTCTTGCCTGTTTCTCCCCGGCCAAAAGGGCTTTCCGGAGTTTTATCGGATACGGTCCAATCCCGCTAAACACAGCGAGCCCCTTTTTTATCCAGTATTCCTGAACCCAGCCAAACGGTTCAACCATGATCTTTCCCAGAAGATCGCCATATCGATTCCGATCTGTCCCGATTTTCTCAAAATCGCTCTTTTCTAAACTTACTTGCAGCCCCCTGAGACTCTGCCAATGATCGCCTGGGCTAATCCAGTGTAATCCCTCAAGGGATATCACCTGTCCTGTATTCAAAGACAATCCCCATTCTTCCGCGTTTTCCACAATCATTGTTCGCTTAACAGTCTCTGCGGCACAGGCATCTCCGGGCGCCATACTCCCAAGCCCGATAACCAGCATCAAAGACCGGACAAACATAAAATCCCCCAAAAGTAGATTAGCAAGAAAAATATCCGCCTTATGGAGATTTTTCAATCTCTTGCTAAGATATTTCACACTATATATTTGTTGTATTATTTTTTATACATTATTCATTGATATTTTAATTTATTTCCATAATTATCATGAAAATAGAAATTTCAGGATATCCCTCATGTCCCTTCCAAATGAAGTCAGCACGATCGAGTCTGAAGCTGCCAGCCTCCGTGGCCTGTATGGCCATCTTGAAGGGCGTCAGCTTCTGGAAGCCCTGCTGGAGAATGAGCTGCAGGGCCAGATCATGATGACCTCTTCATTCGGCGCCGAATCTGTTGCGCTTCTGGACCTGGTGGCCCAGGTCGATCCGGCAATTCCGGTGATTTTCCTCGATACCCGTCGATTGTTTGGGGAAACCTTGCATTATCAAAGGCAGGTAACAGCGCTTCTCGGGCTGGAAGATGTTAGAATCGTTCGTCCGGACAGTGGCCAGTTACAACGGCTCGACCCGGATGACATGCTTTTCACCACTGATCCGGATCGATGCTGCGATATCCGCAAAGTTGCTCCGCTTGATAAGGCATTGACGAATCTTCAAAAAGAAGGCTTCAAAGGCTGGATTACGGGACGAAAGCGCTTTCAGTCGGATACCCGCGGATCCCTTGATGTTATCGAAGCCGCCGACGGCTTTCTGAAAATAAACCCCCTC
>DIYE01000053.1 GCA_002428885.1 Alphaproteobacteria bacterium UBA6062 | reverse complement strand
ACAGCGGTCTCCCTCATCCAGCCGATCCGTATTCATGGCAAGGCACATGGAGCAGCCAGGCTCCCGCCATTCAAAACCGGCCTCGGTGAAGATCTGATCGAGACCTTCTTCCTCAGCCTGAATTTTCACAAGGCCGGATCCGGGTACGATAATCGCATTGACCGTTTCCTTGACCTTTTTACCCTTCACCACGTCGGCAACAGCCCGCAGATCTTCGATCCGACCGTTGGTGCAGGAACCGACGAAGACGTGGTCTACTTCGATATCCGTCAGCTTCATACCGGCTTCCAAACCCATATAGTTCAGGGCACGTTCAGCCGCGATCTGCTTACCGCTATCGCTGAAATCCGTCGGGAATGGAACTGTTGCATTAATCGGCAAAGCATCTTCCGGGCTGGTTCCCCAGGTGACATATGGAATGATTTCGGACGCTTCGAGGATGATTTCCTCATCGAAATGGGCACCTTCATCCGTGACCAGTGTTTTCCAGTAAGCAACAGCCTGTTCATACGCGCCGGCTTTCGGTGCATAAGGACGGCCCTTGATATACTCAAACGTTGTTTCATCCGGCGCAATCAGGCCAGCCCGGGCACCCGCTTCGATGGTCAGGTTACACAGGGTCATCCGCCCTTCCATGGACAGCGCGCGCACGGCGTCACCGGCATACTCAATCACACAGCCTGTCCCGCCGGCTGTTCCGATTTTACCGATAATGGCCAGAGCCAGGTCCTTGGCTGTTACGCCGACCGGCAGATCTCCGTTCACCAGAACGCGCATGTTTTTGGCTTTTTTCTGGATCAGGGTCTGGGTCGCCAGAACATGCTCCACTTCAGACGTACCGATACCATGAGCCAGAGAACCAAAAGCCCCATGAGTGGAGGTATGGCTGTCACCGCAAACAATTGTCATGCCCGGCAGCGTCAATCCCTGCTCCGGCCCAATGATATGCACGATCCCCCGACGGATATCCGTCATGGAGAAGTAATTAACGCCGAATTCCTTCACATTGGCTTCCAGCGTTTCGATCTGCAACTTGCTTTCCGGCTCCGTAATACCTTTGTCCAGATCTTTCGTCGGGACATTGTGATCGGCAACGGCGAAGGTCGCATCCGGGCGGCGGACTTTCCGTCCGGTTGCGCGCAGCCCTTCAAAGGCCTGCGGGCTTGTCACCTCATGAACCAGATGCCTGTCAATATAGAGCAGACTGGCGCCATCATCCTGAACATCAACCAGATGGCTGTCCCAGATCTTGTCATAAAGGGTCCTCGCTTCGCCCATTGTTGCTTCCTCTCAAGCCTGTTTATTTGTTCATTATACAGCATTTCCCGGTCCGGTTCACCCGGACCAGGTCACAACGCCTCCACTAACAAACTGGAGATGTTTAGCTGTTTGCGCTTTTCGCGTTACGGTCTTCGCGGCGCTCCCGGATACGGGCTTTCTTACCGCGCAGTTCACGCAGGTAATACAGCTTCGCACGGCGAACAACACCCTGACGAACGACTTCGATTTTGTCGATCCGCGGGGAGTAAACCGGGAACACACGTTCCACACCTTCACCATAGGAGATCTTGCGAACGGTAAAGTTGGCATTGATGCCACCGGAATTCCGGGCAATGCAGACACCTTCAAAGGCCTGGACACGCTCACGGGTACCTTCAACAACCTTCACATGCACGCGAAGGGTATCACCTGGCCGAAAATCAGGAACCGGACGTTCTGCCGTCAGCTTTTCAATCTGTTCCTGTTCTAGCTTTTGAATAACATTCATAGCTTTCACCTCTATTTCAATTTTCACCTGACCAGCGTTCCCAGAGGTCCGCCCGTCGTTGTTTCGTCAATTCCTCGGAACAGCGCTGCCGCCATTCCCTGATCTTTTCGTGATGCCCCGAAAGCAGAACTTCCGGAACCTCCCGGCCTTCCCAGACCGGCGGTCGGGTATAATGTGGATATTCCAACAACCCGGTCTCAAAACTCTCTTCGCGCAGCGACTCCTGATTCCCGGTCACCCCGGGCAGAAGCCGGACCACACTGTCCAGCAAGGCAAGGGCTGCTATCTCTCCACCCGACAGGATAAAGTCGCCAAGACAGACTTCCTCCATATCACGCGCTTCGATCACCCTCTGGTCAATCCCTTCAAATCGTCCGCATACCAGGATTACCCCCGGCCCTTCGGAAAGCTCCCGGACATAAGCCTGATCCATGACCCGGCCCCGGGGGCTGAAGTAAATCAACCGTTTATCATCACCGGACACGGCCCTTGCCGCATCGATAGCGCTGCCCAGCACATCCGGTCTCATGACCATACCGGCACCGCCGCCAAAAGGACTGTCATCCACAACATGATGCTTGCCCACCGAATGATCCCGGATGTTGGTCACCTGCAGGTCCCAGGCTCCCTTTTCCAGTCCCCGTCCCGCCAGTGACTGGCCAACAGGTCCCGGAAACATATCCGGATACAGGGTCAGGACATGAGCCGTCCAGGCGGACAGTTCCTTTCCTTCCTGTTCATCGGTTGCGCTTATCCTGTTCTGGTCAGCACTCCCTTTCATTCCGTGTCCTTCTGTTTTCCCGCTTGCTGTTCCCGTTCCGGAACATCAAAGAAATCATCGGACAAACTCAGTGTCACATGTCCTGCCTTCAGATCCACCACCGGTACCATCTCCAGAGTAAAGGGCACCAGCACAGCGGCTTTGGCCTTTTTCCCTTCCGGGACAATCTCCAGCATATCTCCCGCCCCAAAATCATGAAGGCGCAGGATGGTGCCAAACCGGGTTCCGTCTTCCATGACCGCCGCCAGACCAATCAGGTCAGCGTGGTAAAATTCGTCGTTCCCCTCCGTCTCGGGCAGTTTGTCTCGCGTGACATAAAGCTCCGTCCCCTTAAAGGCTTCGGCTTCATTGCGGTTCCCAACCCCCTTGATACGGATAACGGGCATGGCCTTGGAAAATCCGGCGAGGGAAAGATCATAGGTGACCGTCCCATCCTTGTTTTCCAGCGGACCGTAAGAAACGATATCTTCGGGGTTTTCCGTGAAGGTCTTGACCTTCATCTCCCCTCGGATTCCGCGCGGTCCGGTGATCACACCCAGCAGCAGCCGTTCGGTATCAGGCATGCAACCCTATCCTCAGGCTTCAGCAGCTTCCTCGGCGGGTGCTTCTTCAGCAGGCGCTTCCGCTTCAGCGGCAGCGGCTTCAGCAGCAGCCTTGGCAGCTTCTTCGGCTTCCCGCAGGCGTTCCTGAGCCTTGGCTTTCGGCTTGGCTTTCTGCGGATTGTTCCGTTCGATCTTCTCACCGAGGCTGGCAGCCGCCAGGAAACCGGAGACACGATCTGTCGGCTTGGCGCCAACGCCCAGCCAATGTTTAACGCGGTCTTCTTTCAGGGTAACGCGGTTTTCGTCATCCTTGGCGAGCATCGGGTTATAGGTACCCAGAATCTCGATATACCGGCCATCACGAGGGCTACGAACGTCAGCAACTACAATACGGTAGAAGGGACGTTTCTTAGCACCCTGACGGGTAAGGCGAATTTTCAATGCCATAGCGTACGTTCTTTCTCTTCAGTCAAAACTCTTAAAACTAAAATTTCATACCAGGGGGAAGAAGACCCTGCAGACCGCCACGCATGACGCCCTTGTTACCGAGTTTCTTCACCTTCTTCATCATGGATGCCATCTGCTTATGCTGTTTCAGCAGGCGATTGACATCCTGTACGGACATTCCGGCCCCCGCGGCAATCCGGCGCTTGCGGGAGGCGGCAATGATCTGTGGGTTACGACGCTCTTTGGGCGTCATGGATTCAATAATAGCGACCTGGCGCTTGAGCAGCTTGTCGTCCAGATTGGCGCCTTCCAGCTGCTTTTTCATCTTGCCGATACCGGGGAGCATTCCGACCAGGCTGTTCATACCGCCCATTTTCATCATCTGCCGGAGCTGAGTGGCGAGATCGTCCAGATCAAAGATGCCTTTCTGCATCTTGAGAGCCAGTTTCTCAGCCTCATCCTTCTCAATGGTTTCGGCGGCTTTCTCCACCAGGGAGACAACATCGCCCATGCCGAGGATACGGTTGGCAATCCGATCAGGATGGAAAATCTCCAGCGCATCCAGTTTCTCACCGGTACCCAGCAGCTTGATGGGGCAGCCCGTCACTTCGCGCATGGACAACGCTGCACCACCGCGGCCGTCACCGTCGATCCGGGTCATGACGATACC
>DIYE01000092.1:3993-19756 GCA_002428885.1 Alphaproteobacteria bacterium UBA6062 | reverse complement strand
TGAAATCGTCTGGGCTCCCCTTACCCCTCCCGGCGAGACGGAAACCGCACCGCTCGGGACAGATTATCTGGGAAGAGATATCCTGGCCGGTCTTGTTCATGGTGGCGCGGCGACCCTTTATGTAGGACTTTCCGCTGGTTTTATTACAATCACCATCGGAATCCTGATTGGCGCCCTTGCCGGCTATTACGGCGGCGCCGTGGATGAGATCCTGATGCGGGTAACAGAATTCTTCCAGGTCCTCCCCGCTCTATTGTTCGCTATGGTTCTGGTGACTCTCTTCACGCCGTCTATCTATGTCGTTTCGGCGGCTATCGGCATTGTCAGCTGGCCGACCACGGCCCGTTTGACGCGGGCCGAGTTTCTGCGCATACGAAGCCTGGAATATGTCAAGGCTGCCCGCTCCATCGGCGCCCGTAACCAGCGCATCATCTGGCGGGTCATCCTGCCGAATGCCCTGGCACCGCTGATTGTATCCGCAACCCTGACCATCGGTGTCGCTATCCTGTTTGAGGCGGGTCTCAGCTTCCTGGGTCTCGGTGATCCCAATGCCTTTAGCTGGGGGTTGATGATCGGATCAGGCCGGGAGCACATTCTCGACGCCTGGTGGACCGTAACCCTGCCCGGTGTCATGATCTTTCTGACGGTTCTCGGCTTCAGCCTGGTGGGCGACGGTCTCAATGACGCCTTTAACCCAAAATTGAGGGAACGCTGATGACAGCCCTGCTCTCCATCAAGGACCTGGTGGTCGACTTCCGGACCCGCGCAGGCAATGCCAGGGTTCTCAATCATATTTCTCTTGACGTCATGCCCGGTGAAATTCTCGGTATCGTTGGCGAAAGCGGTTGCGGGAAATCCATGACAGCTCTTTCCGTCATGGGACTGGTTCCGACACCGCCCGGTAAAATCTCGGAAGGTCGCATTGAACTCAAAGGCGAAGACCTCTTAACGGCCTCTTCCAAACGGCTTCATCAGGTCCGAGGCAAGGAAATCTCGATGATTTTCCAGGAACCCATGACCTCTCTCAATCCGGTTTTCCGGGTTGGTGACCAGATTGCTGAATCCATTCTGCTGCATGAAAATGTCACCAAGACAGAGGCCTGGGAGCGGGCGGTTCTCATGCTGGAGAAAGTCGGCATTCCAGAACCGGCCATTCGGGCCAGGAACTATCCTCACGAGATGTCCGGCGGGATGCGCCAGCGGGTCATGATTGCCATGGCTCTGGCCTGTAATCCGCAGGTTCTGATCGCAGATGAGCCGACGACCGCCCTGGATGTAACCGTGCAGGCACAGATCTTTGATCTTCTAAAGGAGCTTCAGGAAGAGACCGGCACCGCCATTATCATGATTACCCATGATATGGGGGCCATTGCCGAACTTGCCGACCGGGTCGCGGTTATGTATGCGGGACACGTGATCGAAACGGGATCGACCAAGGATATCCTGACGGATCCGCAACACCCCTATACCCGAGGCCTGATCTCTTGTGTGCCGCATCTCGATGATCAGCCGGGAGACGAGCGCCCCTTCCTGCAGGAAATCCCCGGGGTGGTTCCGCCGCTCACCGAGCTGGGCAAAGGATGTACATTTGCGCCCCGCTGTGCCTTCCAGACTCCAACTTGTGTCGCCGGCCGGCCGGATCTTTCCCATGTCTCTGAGGCCCATTCGGTCTCCTGTTATAATCTTCAGTCGGTGCGTGCCTCATGAGCGACGAAATTCTCCTAGACGTTAAAGATCTGAAAGTTCATTTCAGTAAAAAGAAAATGTTCAAGGACCCGGTAACGGTGCATGCCGTGGATGGTGTGAGTTTTTCCGTTCCTAAAGGGAAAACCTTTGGCATTGTCGGCGAAAGCGGGTCCGGCAAGACAACGACAGCCCTGGGTGTTCTGCGTCTTGTGCCGGTTACCAGCGGCTCCGTCAGTCTTCAGGGCACAGATATTACATCTCTTGAAAAGGAAGACCTTCGACAAGCCCGGCGCAGTTTCCAGATGGTGTTCCAGGACCCCTATTCATCCCTGGACCCTAGACGTCGGGTTGGGGAAATCGTCCGCGAACCTCTTGACCTGATGGATATCGGCGACAAGGATGAACGGGATGAGGTTGTCCGTCAGCTTTTTGTTCAGGTGGGGCTGCGCCCGGAGCTGACCAACCTGTTTCCCCATCAGTTTTCCGGCGGACAACGGCAAAGGGTCGGACTGGCCCGCGCGCTGGCGACCAAACCGGATCTGATTGTTTGCGATGAGCCGGTCTCTGCTCTTGATGTTGCTGTCCAGGCGCAAATCCTTAATCTCATGCGCAAATTACAGGAAGAGATGGGGGTCACCTATCTCTTTATCAGCCATGACCTCGGCGTTGTGCAGCATCTTTGTGATCATGTCGCCGTTATGTATCTGGGACAGATTGTCGAACAGGCGGACCGGGTATCTCTGTTCAGCAATCCTAAGCACCCGTATACCAAAGCGCTCCTGTCCGCCGTTCCGAAAGTCTCTGCCGTAGATAAGAAAGAGAAGCGGATCCATTTGCAGGGCGATCCTCCCAGCCCAATCAATCTGCCCAAAGGCTGTCGCTTTGCCGGACGTTGCCCGATGGCTCAGGATAAATGCCATGACACGCCGCCGCCCCTCATTGATACTGGCAGTGACCATCTGGCGGCCTGCCATCTGGTTGCTTGAAAAACGTTTGAGCTCACAATCCCAAGACTTATGAGAAAACCTCATCTGCCGGAAGGCGCTATGGGTACTTTGACGCTAATGGTTGTGCCCCGCCCCGGTTTGGAAGAAATCTTCAGGGAATATCCGAACTCCGTACAGATGGAACGCACAATGCTCAGTCCAAGCCCTGCACCGTCGGATGTATTTCCTTTCTCTCCGGCTTCGGTAAATCTGACGCTGTCCGCGACCGTCATGCCAATACCAGTATCTACAATCTGTATCAGCAGATGATCTCCCCTTAACCGGCACCCCAGAAGAACACCGCCTTCACTTGTGTATTTAACAGCATTTGCAAACAGATTGCTGATCAGCCGCATTATCTTTATCGGATCTGCTTCTATTTTCGCCCTTAACGGACGATATCTGAGAGCCAGTTTTTTCTGAGACACTTCGTCTCTGAACATCGCGACGACATTGTCGGTAACTGTGTCTATGGGAAAAACTTCAAAAGAGTCACGTTCCAGCCCAGGTTCCAGAGAGGTTATATCTGCCGTCATATGTCGGCGCGTTAGGGTCTCAAGATATTCAAAAGCATCATTCATCCGGGACACCGTCGCTGCATCCTCGCTTTCCAGCTGCCTCAAAGATACTCTCAAGGATAATAGAGGCTGAGCAATATCATGGCTCACCATATTCAGGGTGTTTTGCCGCTGATCGGAAAGCCGCCGGACATAATCATAGTCTCTGCGGCTTTTCTCCAACTCCTCTTTCAATTGCAGCCGTTTTTGTGTGGCGACAAGTTCTGACTTAAGAGCTTCATCCCGCTCCTTCCGGAGAGCGGCGGTCCGCTGCATCATCGCCAGGGCAAAGAGGGTTGCCTCCGATAAAATCAGGATCCTAAGGGCACTCTCACCCAACCCGAAGACACTCTCCCACACGCTGGTACCGACCAGTATTGTAGCAAGCGTGACAATACAAATAAGAGCTCCCACAAAGACAGGTAGAGAGCCTGGTGAACGCTCCAGGGCTGCAGTTCCTGCCAAGCCCAGATAAGCAAGTAACCCCAGCCCGATTCCTGCATACTTTAAGATCTGCAGCCCGCCCGGCAACGGCCAGGCAGAGAACCAAAACAAAATCCCTATGCCGGCAAGGCTGCCTATCAATGCCACGCGGATAGGCCTTATAACATTGCTCTTTTTACCGCCAGCGAACAAAATGGCGGTGTAATATTGCAGACTGATCACGCACAGCAAAGGAAATATCCCGCCTGTTTTCAGGGCCAGTTCCTGATCATTCCGAAAAACAACGGCGAAAAAAGTTCCTTGCAGATCCAGCACAACACCGGCTGCTGTCAGCATATATAAACTGAAGGCCAGAACCAGACGCCAGCCGATAACCGGCAAAGCCAGAAGCGCAACCACCAGGATCGTTCCCAAGGCGCCGTAAAAAGCAAAGCGCCCTGACTTTACGCCGCTATAGACATCCCGGTATTTTTCCGGTGAGGCAACGCGTAAAAGAGATTTGGCATCGTAGGAACCGACATACCGGATATAAATATCAACCATCTCATTTTCCTGCAGTGTCATATCTGCTGCCAGAAAAGTATTGTCTATTGGTCTGTGATGATAGGAATGACCAAGGGAGTAATTCAGAATTGTCTCGGGTGTGGTCGCCTGTCTCGCGACAAAAACGTCCAGTTCCCGGAATGTCTTTTGCCGTAAATCCAGACGCCAGATCCTTTCAGTCTTTGAATGACTATGCAGTCTGAGGCGTAGCCAGGTCGCACCTCGACTGTTCTCTGTTTCAGAATACTCACTTGGCAGATCTTGCCAGTCACTAAGGAGAACCGCTTCCGACGCGGATAGGTGTCCGGTCCTGTCATGCCTGTATTCAACAAAATGGCCTGCCTGGACGAAGAAATCCGTCCTATCATCAAGCTCGATAACGCGAGGATCGGCATTGACGGAAACAGGCTGAACACAGAGAGCGAGCAACAAAATTATCAGACGAATGGTTTTATGAAGGCGCGGATCAAACATAGTCCCCGCATTAGAAAGGGTCAGTAACGGTCCCGTCTATGGGCCTGATTGCCTATATTGGTCCCTGGTCACAATTGCCGGTGTTCATCCAGAAGGCCTTCCTTCAAGGCATAAACAAGCAGTTCTGAGACAGAATGCACCCCGATTTTGGCCATCAGGCTACCCCGGTGTTTTTCCACCGTTCGGACACTTAGACAAAGGCGCTCGGCAATTTCTCCATTTTGCCTTCCCGCCGCGATCATCGACAAAACCTCTCTTTCACGATTGGTCAGTTTTACGGAGCTACTGGTTGTTTCCAGAATCTCTTTGGCACCCGAGGAGATATAGCGCCCTCCTTCCAGGACGGTCCGGAAGGCTTTCAGCATTTCCTCCGCACTGGAATTTTTCAGGAGAATACCGTCGACACCCGCCTGCAACCAGTCATTGAGGATATTTGCCGACGTAAAGCCCGTGAACAATATGATCGTTGTGTCTGGACTCCATCTTTTACAGTCCGCCAGGACTTCTATCCCCCTGGCAAGAGGCATTGCCGCATCCAGCACCAGCAAATCCGGCTGGAACTTTTTTACAACGGCGATCGCGGTAAGACCATTATCCGCCTCGGCAACAACAACAGCTCCCTCAATCTGCGATATAACGTCAACAACACCGGCCCGCACAACAGCATGGTCATCCGCAACAATAACTGACTTTTCCGCACTGTTCTTTTCAGTCAGCGTCATCCGACGTTTCACCATACTTTCTTTTTATTTCTTTACTTTGACTCGATCTTGATGAACGGGAAAAACCTTATTCCCAACGGTCCTACAGGGCCAAAATTGGGTAAAGCTACGCATATACCCCCACCCGTCGCCTTCCTATCATAGTCTCATATTTCTGCGTCACAATAAAGGTTGGAGGGGTATATCGTGATACGCATATTACACTATTCAAGAAGCATGTCCTTAGCCGGACTTACGCTCTGTTTCGTATTCCTGACCTTTTCCCTTCCGGTGAAAGCACAGCTTGCTGATGCTTTTTTGCCCTATAAAGATGCCGTTCCAACAAGCAATACACAACCCATTGACGGTGTTTGGACCATACCGAGTATCGGCAAAAGAATTCGCATTGAAGGCGGTCGCGCCTATGCGGTTGATCCATGGGTGCACGCCTTCATCCTGCAAATCCAACCCGACATGGTTGTCATTCAAAACATCAAGCGGCTTAAGAGCGGCGTTTATATCGGGGATGACCTTCCACTTCTGGGGCAGGCACGCTTCAAGATCCAGCCATCAGGTGATATGGCCGTAGCGGTTGCCGGTCAACTGGGCCCCTATAATTATACAATGACGCCCGACGAACTGGATGATACCGGCGCTTATGAAACAGAAGTCGCCGGTACTGATTTCGGATCAACAGACGATTTTGCCAATATCGACGAAGATACTCCCGCCGAACATGTAGAACTGGAAACCTGGTATCTTTACATCAAGAAATCCTGGTGTACCGGAAAAGGATCCGGCCTGGCCCGTTCAGCGAAAGGCAAAGTATCTGCTTCCGCACATCCGGAGGGCGACAAGAGTCTGTCCCGGACAACAGAACTAAAAACCGTCAGCGCCAACTGCAAAAAGAAATTCAAGAAAAAAAGCTACAAATACGAAGAGGGAGATCCTGGCCTGCTTGTCATCAAAGGAACGCGCGAGCAGATCGCCAACTATTCCTTCACCTACAGCCTGCGCTGGAAATACAAAGGCAGCCTGTCCAGGAAAGAGCATTATCACAAGAAGAAACTGAAAAGCCATCCGGCCCTGGTCAGTGGACTTGAGGTTGGCAAAAGCAAAGATGTCAAATGGCGGGCTCCCATAAAAACTCTCCCGGATTTCTATATGACTATCCGCGCCCGGCGCGTTGAATAAGGAAGTGGGTTCATGATGAAGGCAACGATCCACATACTTCCATTATTCCTACTCGCCATCTCGGCGAGCCAGGCAACGGCAGCAGCAAATGATCGCCCTGCCACCTCCTTCGCAGGCTGCGAAGACACATCCTCCATTCCGCCATCCGCCGAAAATCCGCGCAACCGGATCGACCAGCGGAACCAGGTAAACCGGATCACTAAACGGACCTTTGCAAGTTTCAGTCTGGATGAGCTGGAAACGAAGTCAACGGCCAATATGGCCGGATTATGCTGGTTTCGTCTCGACGGTGTCTGGCGGGAAACCGGGACCGTAGCTCTGGACCGTAGCCAGGACAATAATGAGATCTGGGGGAGTGACGCGCCGGAACTTATCGCCCTTGCAAACGGAACCTACACAACCCCCGGCTTTCTCAGCATACGTCCCTCTCAAGATCCGGATGAGGAACTTGAAGTCACCGCCGGCCTTAATCACGACCAACATATCATCTTTGAGAGTGATGACGGTATTCCGCTGAAGGATGTTCTGAAAAGAGGCGGGGTCCGGAAAACCTATTACGCCACGGACGATTTTTCGTTCGGAAATGAGATCATTGTAGATGTCTCAAGAAGCGGACGGGTTCGCCTGACCCTGGGTAGCAGAACCTTTATTCGCCCCAAGGCAGGCATTTCCAAAGCAACAATGTCTTCCCAGATTGCCGCCAATGATGCGTTCCTGATCAGTTACAATCTGGAAAATTTATCGGCCAGCAGGAAAGGCTATGACGTGGTCAAGCAAGACCCGTTTTACCTGCTTCAAAATCCGAAATATGAAATCTTTGCAGAGGTTGCGCCCCAGAATTACGTCATCTCGGAAAAACGAACCGTTCCTCTGGGCTTCACCCTCATCCAGGAAGCCAGCCAGGGGACGGTTTTCAGTAAATCCCTGGTTTCCAGCGAAAATGAAGTGCAAACCACTATCGGTCATACGCTTGGTGCCAAAGCCAAAGTGACGGTACCCGCTGGCGCTGTGCCCGTCACGGTCAAGGCTGGTTTCGATGCCAGCCTTTCCATAATGAACAGCATGCGGGAAAGCGAAACCGTCTCACAGGCCATCGCCTATTCAAGGGCGAAACAATATGCCCTGGTTGTGGATCACCCCTATGTCACCCTGTCCGATGACTTTATCGACGCGGTCGAGGATGCCAGGCGGTACAATAAATATGATGATCTCGTCCGGAAGTTCGGGACCCATTACCCTTACGCGGTTACCTATGGCGCGACCGCCAAAATGACCCAGTCTTTTTCGCAAGCTTCCTATACACGCGTTGCCGAAATCGACGGGAGCTTCAGGGTAGAAGCCGGTGCGAAAACCTTCGGTCAAAAGGGATCCGCCTATTACGGAATAAATGCCGGCAAACGAACCGGGACATCCGGTTCCGTTGGTGAAGAAGGCGCGACCTTTGTCGCTGTTGGTGGTAACGGATCCTGGAATGAAAACGGTTATAGCGCCGGAAGCACACCTTATCCCGTCCTCCTTGATCTGCGGCCGATCGATGAATTGCTGAACCCTATGAACTTCCCGGGCGAGCCGGAAGTCTATGAAGGCGTTCGGCATAATCTCAAAATAGCCGTCGCCAATTACATCCGCAAAAACACCCGGGACCTGAGTAATGAGAGCCTGTTGCCTTTGGTGCCTCTCAAGAAAAAGGAACCCATTGAAACCTGGCATGTTTATGTGAAAACCACACAGTGTAGCGGCAAGAAAGTTCTTCTGGTGAAAGATGTGGTCGGCACCTTGTCGTCCCAGTCCTATCTCGGCCAGAAAAACAAGAAATTGCAATCCACCAGAGACAAAAGCCTGACTGCCGTCTGCTCAAAAAAGAAGCCGAAGAAAAGTTACAAATATAAATCGAGCAGTCCGGGCCTTCTGGTCATCAAGGGCACGCGCAGCCAGATCGCCCGCTATGTGGTCGACTATAAGTTCTCATGGCGGTATCGCCCGAACATCAACAAGAAAAAATTCCGCAACAACAGCAAAAAATTCAAAGCACCTAAGGTTCTGAAGAACGGTCTTCCCAAAGGCAAATACAAGGATGTCCGCTGGTCTGTTGGCGCTAAAGGGTTCCCCACTTTTTACATGAATGTGCGCTTCAGACGGGTTTCCTGAAGGTCTGACAGGCAGAAGAGGATCAAAGATGTTGGTATTAAGAATTATCTTCCTTGTGATCGTTGGCGGCATCGCAACGCTACCTGCGGTACAGGCTGAACAAAAACCGGCTTATATACCGGATATTGCGGAATTTGACGGCACAAACGGTATCGCCATTGCGCCGGACCCGGCGCTGACCATCCAGGATACCGGGACAATTGAATTCTGGGTCACACCGGAATGGAAACAAGACCCGGGCTATGATCCTGTTGTTCTTTCCAATGCCGGGCCTGACGGGGTTTTGTATCTGGTTTCTATTCTAGGCGATCGAAACGGCATTGAACTCGCCGCCGGTGACCGATCCGTTTACGCCGCTTTCGATTTTACAGACGACAAGATGCACTATGTCGCGATCAGTGATTATGGCGACGAAACATTCGTCTATGTTGACGCCAAACTGATCGCAAGATTTTCCGGCTTTTCCTTTGAAGATCTCCCGTCTGCCGGCTTCTGGATCGGAACCGGAGATGGCGTTTCAGCCCCGTTCAAAGGCGCTATCGCGGCCCTTCGGATCTGGAATTACGCTATCGAACCTGAAGACCTTATTACCTACTCCCTTCGGGACGTCACGGCTGAAGCCGAGGACGAGCATCCCGGTATCGATTATCTGCAAGGCATCAGCGATTTCAACAATCGGCAATTCTATATCGCCGAAGAAAACTGAATATCCGTACGTTCTGACGAAAGGACCCGGCCATGACATCTCCCATAAAATCACTCCTGTGCCTCTGTGCCGCCCTGATGCTCTGTCTTGCCTTTTCGGGTGACAGCCTTGCTTCACGGCATGGCAAGCCAGGTGCCAGCGGAAAAAAGAATGCGGCAACCCAGACGGATAAAGCTGCAAAGTCCGGCACATCCGCCAAAAAGGGAAAGAAGCGATATACCAAAAAACGCCCGAAAAAGCCGTCTGGAAAACCTAAAAAAGATCAGCAGGCAGCTAATGATAAACTGAAGGAAACCCAGACAGCAAAGCTGGCAGAGAAGAAACTCACAGCGACGGATGCCAAACACCGGGCCGTCGATATGTCCAACCTCGGTTTCAACAAACCACCAAGCGGTGAAAAAGTCGCAGCCCCCATAGATGCGGTCAGGGGCGCCGTCAAAAAGGCGGATGTTGCCGAAAAACGGAAAAAAGTCGTAAACAGAAAGCGCCGGGAAGCCAAAACCTTCAAACCAGGCGCTTTCTGGCAAGGCAGGCAATAACGGGAAACACACGTTCATTGAGAAGGCTGATCAGCGCGGTAAACATCAGCCTATCTCCTCTGGCGGTATCGGAAAGCTGGTTTTCGAACTCTGAAAATTTTGCCGTGATTAAAAAGTTTATCGCCAGCCGGGCTGTTATTCGGTTTCGCCCCTTGCAGTCTAAAAAAAATCACTATAATAGGTTACGTTATAACATAACATTTCCGAAGACCCTTTGATTTGGTGTCACCGGATGACAAAGAGCTAGATCTATTCCCCATAAACAAAGGTACCGATAATGGGACTAGCAACCTACGAAGATTGGAAGCACTGCATCACCAAACTGTGCGGTATTCCTCTGACACCGGATTACATTGAGAAGCGCATCACTGAACTCAGTGATGCAAATAACGACCATACAAAAAGATTCATCGATGTATGGGGTGAACCCCACCTCAACCGGACCGTCGGATGGTTCAAGCAAGCCAAGCAAGAAATTGAATCATGAGTAAAACACACCCGATTGTTATTGTTGGAGCAGGCCCGGCGGGCATTGGGATGGCCGCCTTACTGTCCCGATGTGCAATGCCTGCCCTCATTTTGGAGCGCAATCGCATTGGTGAGAGTTTCCACCAATGGCCGCAAGAAACCCGATTTATTTCACCGTCTTTTACCGGGAACTTTTTTGGATCTATTGATTTAAACGCGGTGACGCCCGAAAGCTCTCCTGCTTATGCCTTTCAAACAGAACATCCTTCCGGCAAGCAATATGCGCAATATCTTGAAGACGTGGCTGACTTTTACTCTCTTAACATTGACCTTGGCGTTGATGTCCAGGATGTGAATGTTGACGATAATGGCATTATATCCCTGACGACCAACGAAGGGGAAATTCGGTGTCGCGTCCTGATATGGGCCGGCGGCGAAGCACAGCATGCGAATGAGATCCCTCATACCGTCGGGGTGCAAGCCTCCTACAAGGATTTTCCGACGGGCCATCATGTGATCATTGGCGGCTCGGAAAGCGGCATAGAAGCAGCCTATAATCTGGCCGAAAACGGATCGACAGCCACTGTGATTGATCCCGACGCCCCCTGGGCTTACAGGGTCAGCGATTCAAGTTATGGTCTCAGCCCTTATACATTTGACCGATTACGCCGTTTAAAAGGGACCGGGAAAGTGAAGTTCATTGCTGAATTCGCTGAAGAAATCGGCAAAAAACAGGTCCGAACGGAAAGCAGTGTTTTAGATCTTGAACATCCGGCAATTAATGCCACCGGTTTTGATATAGAGACCGGCTTGGCTGGAAAGCTGTTCCATTTTCCGGATGGCTATCCAGAACTGAGTGAGTGCGACGAAAGTACCAGATACAAGAATATCTATCTCGTTGGCCCGAACGTACAGCATGACAAGGCAATTTTCTGTTTCATCTATAAATACCGTCAGCGATTTGCTGTTGTTGCACGCGAAATCCTAAGCCGTTGGGGAGAGCAGAGTCCCGTTATTGACGACTATGCCGATAAAGGCTTCCTGCTCGATGACTTAAGCTGCTGTGATGGAGAATGCGTATGCTAGCTGGATCAATATCCCTAAAGACCGTCGCTGAGTTTATGTCTGGACGCGGGACCGCGATTATTCTTGTTGTCGCCATCCTCTGCGGCTCAGTCCTGGGTATGTCTCTTCCTGAGGCCGGAGATTTTCTGTCCAATCAGATTGACTATACCATTCTCGCTCTCGTGTTCTGTCTCCTGTTTGAAGTCCGTATTCAGAATTTTCTGTCCAGCCTTAACCGGCTCTCTTTTATTGTCGCAGCTCTGATTGCAAATTTCGTTATCATTCCAGCAGTCGGATTTGCCATTGCGTCCGTTTTTCTGTCAACTCATCCGCTTTTCTTCATTGGTCTCCTCATCTATTTCATGGCGCCTTGCACAGACTGGTTTTTAGGTTTCACGCGCCTGGCAAACGGAAATACAGCACTCGGAGCAGCGCTGCTGCCGATCAATATGATTGTGCAGCTTCTATTATATCCGGTTTATCTCACTATCTTCGGGATAGACACAATAGGCACCGGTTCGCATGATATCTTCCAAACCCTGTGGCAGTGGTTTCTTATTCCCCTTTTGCTGGCGCTAGCGATCCGGTTTCTGCTTGAACGGACGATAGGCGAGAAGAGACTGGAATTTATCCACTCTATCATTTCAATCGGCATTCCTGTTTTACTGGCGGCCCTCGTTGGACAGATATTCGCTGCCAATATTGGAACTTTAGCCTCCAACATAGCCATCATACCGCTGGTTCTGTGTGCGATTTTCCTGTTCTTTACGCTGACCTATCTGCTGAGTGAAGTCATCTCTAAAATCATGAAGCTGCCCCACGAAGATCATGTATTGATGACAATGACAACCGGCGCCAGAAACGCCCCTCTTATGCTGGCTGTAACCATAGCCGTCCTTCCAGACCAACCCATTATTTACGCCGCCATCATTATCGGGACACTGATAGAGTTCCCACATCTGATAGCCTTAAAGGTCCTTCTGAAAAGAAAACACGGATTGGATAAACGGCGGACTAACACGCCATCGGCAAATGTGCTTGCAAAATAAAGTGAGAGGGAGTCTATGATCGGGTCATTGAAGAGCTTTTCCAAACGCTAGAAGATTGGAACCATCAGCTTTCGCATGTCGATTTTGAACCTGAAGTGTCAGACGCATGACTCTTCATTCGTTCACAGGCTTTCAGAGCCTAAAGCCAGCATTTGAAAAGATCTCAAAGCCTGCGCCGCCGAAAAAGAGAAAGCGTCTCGCTCTTCTATCAAAAGAGTAAAAAGCACAGTTAGAGCAAGACGCAACGGGCATCGCTTTAAATACTTACATGCTAAGTAAGTTATTTGATGGTGCCAAACGCAGACGCAAGAAAGCCAAGAAGCATGTTCACATTTTCGAAGCAGTAGTTGCGCTGGCCATGGGTACAGCCAGCGCAGAAGAAATCAGTTCTTATACGCGATTACAGCGACCTCAACGAGAACAGGGGCACCAGGTTTGCCCCCTGGCAGCGCCCCGACTTCGACAGCGGCCCGCGCGGGAGGCATTTCCCCCTCACCCCAATAGGTGCCATACACCTCGTTGAAGGCACCATAGTTGGCGATATCCGTCATAAAGACCGTGGCACGCACGGCATCATTAAAGCCGTATCCCGCCTCCGTCAAAACGGCTTTGATGTTTTCCATGACGATCCTGGTCTGATCCTGAATGTCATTTTCACCATCGCGCGCATACGCCGGGATTTCACCTCCAACATAGGCTATCTGGCCTGACACAAAGAGAAACCCGTTCGCCGTTTTAATGCCAGGCGAGTAAGGTGCGATTGGCACATTGCCAGCCGGATACACTCCGGTCCGCGCGTCTTCGGCATGGGCAGCGCTAGCGAGTATCAGCATTGCTGCCGTAGCGATCAATTTCAGATATTTCATCAAATAATTCCCTGTTTTAAAAGGCTTATTTCGCGGCTTTAATGATCATGTCGGCGACAATCTGTGGATGGGTCAGCATCGGAACATGGCTGGTCTCCACCTCGACATATGTGGCGTTCAGCTTGCGTATCTGATCGCGCTGGATAGCCGTATGCGTCATGCGGTCTTCGGTCGAAACAACGGCAAAATTCGGCTTTTTCTGCCAGGCTGCGTTGGTGACCTGTGTTCCCAGGGCTGCGCTGTTGATCGGGCCTTGTGTCGCAAAGATGGTGTCGATTTCCGCATCGGGCAGATCAAAAGCAAAGTGTTCGGCAACGCCTTTATGGCTCAAGCGGTAGTATCCAGATGCATCCTTCTCCAAATGATCAAGGCCATCGGCGTGCGGATAATCGGCAGTATAGTCACCAAGGGACTGACCTGCATTCGGCGCAAAGGCCGCGACATAAACAAGCGAATGGACTTTATCTTGCGCGCCCATTTCGGTGATGACCATCCCCCCCCAGGAATGACCAACCAGAACCACCGGGGCTTCAAGTCGATCAATGGCCCGCTGCGTTGCCTTTACATCCGCCTCCAGCGAACTGAGCGGGATCTGGGCGGCAATCACATTCAAGCCTGCCTTTTCCAGCAAAGGCGTGACCCGGTTCCAGGCAGAACCATCGGCAAATGCACCGTGAACAAGTACAACAGACTTGGCTTCGAACTCTTCAGCAACGGCAACAGGTGCGAAAGACATAGCAGTGGCCGCCGCGATAACAGAGACAGCTTTAAGAACAGTACGACGTTTCATGAGTAGATTCCTTTATAATAGCTAGCGCACTAGTTAATATAGAAAGCTAGCCCATTAGGTAAATGGCGAGTAAGACGGTTTGCCCGACTATTTGGCCAGAAGACTCAAAAACAAAACTCTGTTAAGCAAAACCGTCACGAAGCGCGACGATGTCATCCAGCAATTGGTGGGCTTTTTCGTTGGATACGTTGAGAGCGCAACCCAGCCGCTCAGGCATATCAAGTACCTTTACACCCATGTCGCGCCCTTCGCGCGTCAACAGTACGTCCATGCGTCGTTCATCGACAGCGTTGCGCCTTTTTTCAACCAGCCCCATACGCGCCACCCTTTGGATCAACGGTGTTGCCGTCGCCCCCTCCATCCGCAAGCGATCTGCAATCTCCTGCACGCATAGCCCGTCTTTCTCCCAGAGCACCAGCATAATGAGATATTGGGGATAGGTTAGGCCAAGGTCTTCCAGCAGATCCGCATAGACCTTAGTGATGGCGCGAGACGTCGAATAAAGCGCAAAACACAATTGCAAATCCAACAAAGGAGGTGATTTTGTTTTTACTTCAGACATCTACGCATTCCCTTGGAAAAATATGCATTTATATATCTAGCCCCCTAGGCAATCAAGATGTATGATTATTTAAATACCCTCGTTCTTTGGCACAGGAAGTGATTGAGACGGATTGTGCCGCTGCCTCTTCGCACCACAGTAGGCAAAAAGCAGGTCCGGGTCTGAGCAAAATGGAAGGTGGAGCAAGTGGTTGATAGAATAACGGCCCTTTTGAATAGCTTTCACCTTAAGGTCAGCTCAACTCCGATTGATCATGCCAACCTTGCATGCCTGCAAGATCCCTTGTTGGGCAATGTGGAGTTGGTTTTCTCGCCACGCTCCTTCGGCATTGATCCAAAGGAACGGTATGTTCTATTCTCACTTAGGGTCAACTTTGGTATAAGCTCTAGTCCTTTGCTTGCCGCCCTTCCCGATCAAATTGTCGAGAAAATCTGTCCGAAGGGAGACCTTGCGAGCGTCGTTTCGCTTCTCAAATCAGAACATGAAACCGGCAAGTGTGGTGCACCCGTGATACTCAGCAGACTTGGCGATGTTTTGGTGGTTTCTATCTTGCGGATGCAGCTCGATCGGGGGGTGGCGACACCGGGTTTGTTGGCAGGACTTGCGAACCCGCGTATCAGCAAAGCAATTGTGGCCATGCACGAAGCGCCTGGTAAATCCTGGCAGAATTCGCATTTGGCCAAAATAGCTGGCCTGTCGCACACCCGTTTCAAAGAGCTATTTTCGGAGCTCGTTGGTGAAACTCCTGCGAGGTATTTGCGTCGTTGGCGGCTAACCTTGGCGCGCATGGAACTTGAAAACGGGCAGCGCGTTAAATCCGTCGCCCACAGATATGGGTATCGTGCCCCAGATGCCTTTTCACGCGCCTTTGTGAAAGAATTTGGCGTTCGCCCAACCGAGTCAGCAATGCTGAGTAGCGGAACCTAGCATGGCGATTTTCCCTAGATTGACCGAGAAGCGCGGAGATTGGCGGGCTGCTTCAGGC
>DIYE01000092.1:0-3925 GCA_002428885.1 Alphaproteobacteria bacterium UBA6062 | reverse complement strand
GCCAACCATATTATTCGGCAGCCACCTGCTTACGCGTCCAGGCGAATGGCTTGACTGGCTCATCAAGCGGTGTTTCAGCGACATGATTGATGTAGTTAGACATCACCTTCTGTGCGAGGCCCAGAATGACATCCAGAACAGCTCGGTGGCTGTAACCTGCATCCAAGAAGGCCGTCATCTCGGCATCAGTGACGTTGCCACGACCGCGCAGCATGGCAAGCGTGAACGTGCGAAGAGCTTCAAGTTTGGCAGACGGCAGGGGTGTCTCATCCCGCAAAGCATTGATAATGTTATCGGATACCTTCATGCGCTTGGCGATACCGGTATGTGCAGGAACGCAGTAGTGGCATTCATGTTCAACATTAATGGTTTGCCAGACCACTGTCATTTCATCGGCATCAAAGGCCGTCTCGGTAAAGAGCTTGTGGAGGACTTGATAGCCTTCCAGAACCTGCGGGCTTTCAGACATCACTTTGTGTAGGCCTGGCAGGCGGCCAAACGCTTTTTGCGAATTTTCCAAAAGAGGCTTGGAGGCTTCAGGCGCAGTTTCGAGATCGTGAGAGGGGAAGAAGGTCATGAGTTTTCCTTTTGTGCAGTGATTTGTTCACTTAACACTTTTTTGAATGATCATTCAAGTATATATTTGAGCAACCATTCAAAAATGTGTCAGACCTATGCCCAGAACCGCCCAATTTGATCGAAATGACGTTGTTACCCGCGCCCAGAGCCTGTTTTGGGAGCGTGGATGGGCCGGCACGTCGATGAAGGATATTGAGCGCGTGCTCGGTATCCAGCCTGGCAGCTTCTACGCTGCCTTTGGATCGAAAGAAGCACTCTACGCCGAGACGCTCGATCTATATGCGGCACGCGGCGCCGCTCGACTTCGAGCCCTCGCAGATGAATTCGGACCGCTTGGTGCTCTTAAGGCGCATGTTCTGAGCTTCGCCAAACGCGAAACCACTGATCATGCCAAAGTCTGCATGCTCGTGAAAACACTGCTCGAACTTCAAGGGCTGCACGAAGCTCTTGCCGACAAGGCACATGAGCTCTTAGATCAAGTAGAAAAACAATTTGAAGTACTGTTCCGTGCCGCCCAAGACGCCGATGAAATTGCGGCCCATTATGATCCGACCCGCCTCGCACGGCGCTATCAATCAGACTTGATTGGTTTACGAGCTTCCCTGGAACGCAAAAGCGTCGATATTGAAGCGCTCGCTCAAGAGATCGCCGAGGAACTGGATACCTTAGCTGTAAACCATCAGACTTGATCTGAAAGAGCCGGATTTTCCTCCTTAAATTTTCTTCATGCATTTGAGCATCACTGCGCCAAAGCGTTCATAGCCACACTCGTTTCACCAAAGAAACAAAAAGAAGCGCGGAGATGGCTTGAAAACGCAGGAAACACAATGCAGAGAATACACAAGGGCTATACAGCCGCAGGTGTTTACGGTGTTCATCTGACTGGAAAAACGAAAAGTAGAAAAGATATTAAGCTCCCGACCTCAAATTGGTCGCGCTCCGGTACTGAAAAGCAACACGGCTACTAATAGTGTTTCACTTGAGAAACAAATCTCAAAAGTGGTCAGGCAACTCATTGCCACAGAAAATGAACAAACTCGGGTATGTGAAAATGGCGCACCGGGGAAGATTCGAACTCCCGACCCCTAGATTCGTAGTCTAGTGCTCTATCCAGCTGAGCTACCGGTGCGCAGGCAGATGAAAGATCTTTTGGACCTTGCCAGACAGGCTGCAAAGCCAGCTGTCTGCTGCGGATCGGGAACCTACTGAAAAGAACTGTTCAATGCAAGGGAAGATTTAAAAAAAACGTCAGATTCCTGAAATTAATTCCTTTCTTGTCGCCACGTCCTTCATTGGGTAGTATTTGCCTCTGTTTTACTGTATTTAGAAGACAGAATTGTTCGAACAGGGGGATCCGTAAACCCGATACAGGGGTCTTACGACCAAAACGATAGAGTGTTTCACGATATGGTATATCGCATTACCCAACCCATTGTGCTGAGTGCAGCGTTGCTTGCCGCCGGTTGTTCATTCATTGATGAATCACTGATGCCGGCCCTGACAGGGGAAGAGGCTGCTGACTCCGGTCAGCCTGTCGCTATTGCCGCTTCTGAAGCGGAGAAAAATCCGGATCCGACCGTCAGCGGTGCTGGCGCGGCCCTTCCGCCGACACTCGGAAGCACAAATTTTGTTACCCCAGGTGTGACACCGGCTGCCAATACGGGAACCTTCGTCGGACAAAAAGTTGCCGTTCTGCGGAATGAACTGGGCGCCCTGCAGGAACGCCTCAAGCTTCGTAATGAACAACTGCAGCAGATCCGTACGGCGACCACCGGTAATTCCCAAACCTATCATGGAACAATCGCTGCCATTAACACCCGGCTGCAGGTCGGTACCACACCAGGCAATCCTGTCCTGATCAATCAGTGGAACCAGGCTCAACTGCAGCTGGAACGAATCGGCGCGGACATCTCATCCATGAACAGTCTCGCCAATGCGGTGGCCAGCGATTCCAGCATGTCCGCTTATCTTCTGGAATCCACCCGTGCCGCTTACGGCCTGTCCGGTGCCATTGAAGAAGATCATCGTCAACTTGCCATTCTGGAAGATGAAACCAATCGTACCGTGGTTCTGGTTGATCGTCTCCTTAATGAACTGTCTGAAGATATCAGTCGCCAGACGGCCTATGTGGGTAACGAACGGTCAAACCTGACGACCCTGTCCCATTCCATTAAAAACGGTGAGCTTCTGGGCTCCAGCCTGGCAAACCGGGCTTATCTGTCAACAGCACCGGTTGCCTCTACTTCACCCCTGGCATCCAGCAATTCGCAGAATTTTACCGCCGGCAATCGTCAACCCCTGGTCGTCATCCGCTTTGACAGGCCGGATGTTCCCTACGAACAGGCGCTCTATACAGCTGTAAATCGGACCTTGCAGGGCCGTCCGCAATCCGTCTTTGATGTGGTTGCCATTACCCCGATGCAGGGCGGCGCGGCAAATGTGGCGTTAAACCAGTCGAAATCCACCCGCAACGCACAGCGGGTCCTCAGATCACTGACGGATATGGGACTGCCGGCTTCCCGGGTCAGCCTGTCAGCCTCTTCAAGCGGCCAGGCCGTTACCAACGAGGTCCATATTTACGTTCGGTAATCCGGATCAACAGAACATCATAAAAAAGGCGGTGACCCAACTCACCGCCTTTTTTATGTCTGTGGACCATCCTCACATCAATAAGCAATGCCCGGAAGCCAGGTCGCAATTTTCGGAACCATCCAGATCAGGGCAACACCAATGATTTGCAGGACAATAAATGGTGCCACCCCAAGATAGATATGACCGGTTGTGACTTCTTTCGGTGCAGCTCCCCTCAAATAGAAAAGAGAGAAGCCAAAGGGCGGCGTCAGGAAAGAGGTTTGCAGATTAATGGCAATGAGGATTGCCAGCCACATGGGATCGTGCCCCATGAGGATCAGCGCCGGCGCAATCAAGGGCAGCAGGATGACCGTGATTTCCACAAAATCCAGGAAAAAGCCAAGCACAAAGATAATCATCATACAGAAGATCAAGGCACCTGTCGCACCGCCCGGCATGGACTTGAGAATCTCAGCAATCCGCTCTTCCCCGCCGAGCCCGACAAAGACGAGACTGAACACGCTGGCCGTCAGGATGGTGGCAAAGATCATCGCCGTCACGGTCATGGTTGAGCTAAGAGCAGGTTTCAGGATGTTACTCGTGAACGTCTTCTTAAGCGAAACAAGCAACGCCCAACTTCCGACGAGCGTCAGCACGACATAAGACGACGCCAGCATCCACTCAAACAACCCGGCATCCGATCGCTGCAGGCGTACCGGTGCAACACCCGCCATAACGGCCAGAAGAAGTAACGATGCACCGCCCAGCAGAATCA
>DIYE01000373.1 GCA_002428885.1 Alphaproteobacteria bacterium UBA6062 | reverse complement strand
GCGGAGAGATCAAGGTTGCCGGTGCACTGGATTATGAGGGAACGGACAGTTATTCGGTGACGGTCGATGTGAGCGATGGCGAGCATGTCACGCAGCAGACCTTCACAATCAATGTGGGTGACGTCAATGAAGCCGCTCACTCCGTTGCGCTTGACGACAACAGCGTTGATGAAAACTCTGCTGTTGGTACTGTGATCGGAACAGTCACGGCTGATGACCCGGAAGGGGATACACTCTCTTATGCTTTGAGTGATGATGCCGGTGGTTTATTCACCATTGATCCCTCTAGCGGTGAGATCAAGGTTGCCGGTGCACTGGATTATGAGGGAACGGACAGCTACTCGGTGACGGTCGATGTGAGCGATGGCGAGCATGTCACGCAGCAGACCTTTATAATTGATATCGGCGATCTGGCCGCTCCCTCCCTCATTGGCGGCGGGAATAGGATTGATGCCAGTGAAGTTGAGGATGTGGTTGACCTTAGCCATATGGATCAGTTCCCTGAACTGTATGAAGGGTCTCATCTTGAAAATAGAGTAGGCACAGAAGTCTTTGACGATATGGTTGATGATGCCCAGAAGCTCGTCATCAATTATCAGTCGGAAGCGACGGTTACCTTCCAGGGGGAGACGGCCGGTTATCGGAATAGTGTCGGCGCTTATCAAATCAAAGAAGACGGTACGATAGAAGATGTACAACTCCTTTGGGGAGATGCGTCAACCGATAAGCTAACCATTGGGCAATCTACCGCGACTTACACAGGGATCGAGCAGGGCAGTGAACTCGGCTTTTTTATCATCTCCAACGGCTTTGGTACCCTTCCTTCGGATGCTGTTAGCGGGGACGGAAATACGATTTCTGAAACCGGAACCTGGATGTTTGTCAGTCCGGGTTTTGATCCAGCAACCCAGAGCCCGGAAGATCATCAGTATAATGTGAATACGGATACTGGTGCACCCCAGATGATTTATGTGGAAGGGGATGGTACGATCCATACCCAATACGGAAACGTATTTCATTCGCTTAGGCAGGAAGACTTCAATCCGGATGCTGATGTGGATTCCAGGGAGCATTTCGTTGCTGGTGTTGATGCTGAGAACGGTATCCTGAATTTCGGGATTGAAGACCTGATGGGAGGCGGGGATGCTGATTTCGATGACAGCATGTTCAGCGTCGAGATTGACGCCCGTGATCTTGTCGAGGCGCCCAATCCACTTTTTGCCGAGAGCGCAAATGGTCAGTCCACTTTCCAGATCAGCGATGCGGATAGCGGAACTCTGTCCGAACTTGTGGTAACGCTCAGCGATGCTCAGGCAGGTGATACCTTATCGGTTGGTGGTGCTTATGACATTGTTGGCGGTGAGGTTTTTCTCCCTGACGGAACTTCAACCGGGATTTCGGTCTCCATTGCTGAAGATGGCTGTGCGATTACGGTGACTCTATCCGGTGAGGGGTCTGTGCAGGATTATGAAGGTATTGTCCAGAAGCTCAATTTTTCAAATGACAGCGGCGCGCCGGATGTCTCCGGTTTTCGGACGGTATCCGTTGTGGCGACAGATGATAGCGGTGAAAGTTCCGATACCTTGATAACCAGTCTCTATGTCGATCCTGACGGTGATGGACCGGATAACGGCGCAATGGTTGCCGGAACGAGCGGCAATGACGTCTTCGTCGGCAGCAGCGGGGATGATCAGATTTCCGGTGGTGACGGCAGCGATATGTTTTACTTCGGGGCCGACAGTGGGAATGACACTTTTATCGGTGGTGATGGCGGCGGCTGGTCTGATACCATCGTCCTGAGTGATGGGCTACCGTCCGGTGATATCAATGACTGGCTCAGTCTGGATTCGGGCTCAGTGGAATCCACAACGGATGGTGAGGTTTTTCTCTCCGAAGATGCTTCAGGAACCATTACCGTCGATGGTGTGGAACTGACCTTCGAAGGTGTGGAGAAAATCGAAGGATAGGCATCTATACCCTCTACAGACTGAAATTGTTCAGCCTGTCTTTTAACAGTTTCAGTTCATCAACACTCACATTGGCGAAGGCCAGTCGCAGATAAGGTTCCTGCTCTTTGCCGAAAAAGGCGCCAGGAATGCAGGTGACCCCCTGAAGAGATGCCAGTTTCTCCGCAATCTCTACGGAAGAAGTACCTGAAAAGGGGTGTTCTACATAGGCAAAATAAGCGCCGATGGCCTTAACCTGCCAGGCCGGACATTCTGAAAGCACGGAGATCAGGGTTTCTGCACGCCGGGAGATTTCCTGCCGGTTTTCTTCTCGCCAGTCGGTTAGGTGTTCAAGGGTTTTCGCCACGGCGATTTGCGGTGTCCGCGGCGCGCAAATCTGCAGATTGTCCATGACTTTGGCGATCTGTTCAATCAAGTCTGCTCCTGCTAGAACAGCGCCAAGTCTTTGGCCGGGAATACAGAAGGATTTGGAGAAGCTGTATAGCTGGATGAAATGCTGTTTCCAGTTTTTATGGGCCAGCAGGTTGTGAGGGGTGCTGTCGCCCAAAGGCAGAAAATCACGATAGGTTTCATCGAGAACCATCCAGATCCCTTTTTCCCGGCAGAGAGAAAAGATCTCCTGCAGCAAATCGTCCGGATAGATCGCTCCGGTCGGGTTGTTGGGAGAAATCAGAACAATGGCTTTGACCCGGTCATCCAGCTGATCCGTTATGGAAGCCAGATCAGGAATAAAGCCGTTATCCGGATCTGTCTCATATGTCCGGACATTGATACCCAGCATATCCAGAGTGGATTCATGATTAAAGTAAAACGGATTGCTCAGCAGAATACTGTCTCCGTTTCCAGCGATAGCCATCATGGCGGCAATAAAGGCCTGATTGCATCCGGATGTGATATGGACATTCTGAGGCGAGGCAGATGTTTTATAGAGGGCGGAAACGTGATCAGCATAAGCTTCTCTTAAGATATCCTCCCCCTCAATATTGCCGTAACCTGTAAAAGCAGGATCCTGTGCCGTTTCTCCCAGCGTTTTCAAGATACTGGGATGCGGAGGATAACCCGGAACCGCCTGGGACAGATCAAGCCGCGGCCCATACTTTCCCGTATACCGGCTTCCCCATTGCTGAACCAGGGGAATGGGCGGCGGAGAAAGGGTTTTAACGGCCGGATTGAAAGGCGCATTCGGCATGGATCTTCTTTCACATAGACGGTTACAGAACGGGAGGCGGCAGGTCTCCGGATGCAGATGCTTTTTTGGATCTGCGCCGCGAAACATGCCGTCCTGAGCTGGTGAAGGGAGCTGTCGCCTTGTCCTCCTCCAGGGCTGCAAAGAGCCAGTCTATAAACACATTTACAATCGGGGTCGAGCGGATTTCGTTTCGGCAGGCCACATAGAAAGCATCATTCGCCGGAACAGCGAGATCAATCGGAACAACCAGGGAACCGTCGGCCAGCAAGCTGCTGGCGGTCAGGGTATCGCCGAGAGCAACACCATGACCGTTTAGGGCCGCATCAATGGCTACGCGGGCATTCCCCATGAAATGCTGTTGCCTGGGGACCAGATTGGGGGCACCGGCGGCGTCAAACCAGGTGTTCCATTCCCGCCCTTCATCCGTATGCAGAAGAACCTGGTGCTGCAGATCCTTGATGCTGCGGATGGAACGGCGATTCAGGTGCATAGGTGAAATGACAGGAAACAAATCGAATTGCGCCCACATTCTGAGCCAGCACTCAAATCTCGGCGCAGCTCCATACAGGATGCTTACATCGACGGACGGAGAGAGGATCTGATCTTTGTCAACGGCGGATCCCAGGACAAGTTGGATGTCCGGATACTGATCCGTGAACTGGCCTATTCTGGGCATCAGCCAGTAAGACAGCAAGGCCGGTGAGCAGGCGACCGACAAGCGTCCGCTGGTGGAGGGCCTGCTCATCTGGGCCGCTGTTGCCGCGATCTCCCTAAAAGCGTTGGAGACCACCGGCATCAGAAGGGCGCCTTGCGGTGTGAGGCTGAGCCGCTGGGCGCTTCTGTTAAAGAGTTTCAGTCCAAGAGAGCTTTCCAGGGTTTTAATCTGATGACTTATGGCGCTGTGAGTGACGTTCAGTTCTTCCGCTGCAGCAGTAACCGAACCGGTGCGGGCGGTGGCCTCAAAGGCTCGCAATGGCTTAAGAGGGGGAAGGCGGGTAGACATATATTAAACTCATTAATGTGAGAAAAATTCACAACAAACCCTATAACAATATCAATTGATTTTTCAATGAGTCTTCCCGAAAATAATATCAAGATCATAAGAACAGACCAAAAGATGAGGTCTGCGGATCATGTTTCCAAAAACCTTCCGGTATATTAAGCAATTATCGGATGTGAAAAAAATAGAGAGCTGGAAAGATATGGCCGGTCAGTGGGATCAGGAAAAACTGGAGGAACTCCGTAAGCAGTTCGGAGATGCTCATGGCGGCGAGCTTTATGATCCGGAATTCCGGAAAGTTGCGGATAAGATATTTTCAAAAAGCGGTACCCGGATGGCGCCTTATGCCGGCATTCCTTCCTTTCTGGATGCACCGCTCCGGCAGATTGATCCGGAGAACCCTGATATCTCTGATCTGGATGTTGCCATCATCGGTATTCCCATGGATCTGGGGGTCACGAACCGGCCAGGCTCCAGGTTTGGACCAAGGGCCTTGAGGGCGATAGAGCGCATTGGCCCCTATAACCATGTGACCAAATGCGCCCCGGTTCAGGATCTGGATGTTGCCGATATTGGCGACATTCCGTTTGACAGCCGGTATCGACTTGAGAAAAGTCACGATAATATCGAAACCTACATGCATCGAATTATCGATGCCGGTGTGATACCGCTGTCTGTCGGTGGTGATCATTCCATCACCCATCCGATCCTCAAAGCGGTTGGCCGAGATGGTCCGGTCGGTCTTATTCATATCGATGCTCATTGCGATACCGGTGGTTCCTTTGACGAAACGAAGTTCCATCATGGCGGACCCTTCCGCAATGCCGTACTGGATGGAGTACTGGACCCGACCCGCACCATCCAGATCGGTATCCGCGGAGCTGCCGAATATCTTTGGGAATTCTCGGAAAAATCCGGCATGACGGTTATTCATGCAGAAGAGGTACCTGGTCTTGGTGTCGCATCTGTTATCGAGACCGCAAAAAAAGTGGTCGGGGAAGGTCCGGTCTATATTTCTTTCGATATTGATAGTATAGATCCGTCCTTCGCGCCCGGAACAGGCACTCCCGAAGTCGGCGGGTTGACCACCCGGGAGGTTTTGGAACTGTTGCGTGGTCTGAAGGGGTTGAATATTTGTGGTGGTGATGTGGTTGAGGTTGCCCCTCAATATGATCCGACGACAAATTCAGCTCATGTGGGGGCGCAGATTTTGTTCGAGATTTTGAGTTTGATGGTTTTCAGTCCGTTTGCCGGGAAAAACTGGGGGTAACCCGAAAACTGAAAATCAGATACAGGCCGCCCGCTGGGTGGCTCAACAGAGGAGGTTTTTATGACCAGTTTTAAAAAAGGTGGCGTCAGTCGCCGTGCGATTTTGGGAGCAGGTGTGGCAGGCGCTGCAGTCTTCTCCATGCCCGCCATTCTCAGCGCGGCAGACAAAAGCCTGAAAGTCGGTGTCTATGGCGGCTATTTCAAGAAGTCTTTTGACAAACATATCTTCCCGGAATTCTCCAAGGCCACCGGTATCAAGGTAGAATCTGTTGCGGAGCCGACCGGTGAAGCCTGGCTGGTTCAGTTGGAGCAGGCCGCCCGCGCCAATCGCGCACCGGCTGATGTATCCATGATGTCCCAGGTTGCCATGCTGAAAGGTCAGTCCCGCAATCTCTGGACAGCACTTGACCTGAAGAAAATTCCAAACAGCAGCAACCTGCTGGACAGTGCCGTCAATAAATACGAAGACGGTCGTGTCTCCGGTGTTGGCGCTGTTGCCTGGTATATCAACCTTGTCTCCAATACCGAGGTTATCAAAGAGGCGCCAAAATCCTGGGCTGAAATGTGGGATCCGTCTCACAAGGATCAGCTGGGTCTGCTGGCCTTGGTTTCCAACTCCTTCCTGCTGGAAGTAACCGCCAAAACCTTTATGGGTGGCACTAACGCACTGGATACGGAAGAAGGTATTCTGAAAGCACTGGATAAACTGGCGGAGCTTAAAGACAATGTTCGTCTTTGGTATCGGGATGAAGCTCAGTTTGAGCAGGGCCTGAAAACCGGTGAGATTCCAATGGGTCAGTACTACCATGATGTAACAGGCCTGGCGGTCGCTGACGGTCATCCGGTTCGCTCAACCTTCCCTAAAGAAGGCGGTATTCTGGATTCCGGTAGTTGGGCCCTGTCCCGTGCTTCCAAGAAATCCGAAGAAGCTCATGTCTTCATGGACTATATGTCTCAGCCGTCTATTCAGGCGCTGATGTCCCGTAAAGTGGGAACGGCACCGACGGTGAAGCGGAACCTCCTGGATCTGACCAATGACGAGTTTGCGAGCGTTTCCTCTGAAATTGATCCGATCATTCCGCGCTACGACCTGTATCAGACCAAGTCTGACTGGCTGAACCAGAAATGGACGGAACTGATCGTCGGTTAAGGACGCTCTTCTGAATTATTTCTGTTAAAGTAATCCGGATGCCGGTCTGGCCGGCACCCGGAACCTGACGATTTGTATAAAGCGAGGCCCCGATGTCCGGCTTGACCCTGAGCGGAATTCGAAAAGAATTCGGAACTTTTGTCGCCGTTGACAATGTTGATCTCAACGTCCCTCAAGGAAGTTTTGTCTGTCTGCTGGGGCCGTCCGGTTGCGGAAAGACGACCTTGCTCCGGATGATTGCCGGACTGGAACGGCAGACGGCCGGTCAGATCCTCATCGACGATGAAGACATTACCGGCATTCCGACCCATAAGCGGGAGCTTGGGATGGTGTTCCAGTCCCTGGCTTTGTTTCCCCATCTTACCGTCTCTGAAAATATTTCTTACGCGTTGCGTATCCGCGGTGCTTCCAAGGCTGAACAACAGGAAAGAGCCGAAGAATTACTGGAGCTGATCCATCTTCCGGGATATGGGGATCGAACCGTCTCTCAACTATCTGGCGGCCAGCGGCAGCGGGTCGCCATCGCTCGGGCATTGGCTCTGTCGCCAAAGCTATTCCTGCTCGATGAGCCGTTATCGGCACTGGACGCTAAATTACGTGAAGATATGCAGGTTGAACTTCGGCAGTTGCAGCAGAAGCTGGGGATCACCACCATTGTTGTGACGCATGACCAGCGGGAAGCCATGACCATGGCGGATCTTGTTGTGGTCATGGGGGAAGGGCGCATCCGTCAGGCGGCGAAGCCGGTCGAGATCTATCGTCAGCCCGCCGATACCTTTGTGGCTGACTTCATCGGAGCGACCAATCTTCTGTCTGTTCGTCCGGGAGAGGGACAGGCTGCCCTGTTCGGTAACCAGAATATTCCGGGACTGTCTCTGCCGACATCCGGTAATTCCCTGACCGTTTCTATCCGCCCGGAAGATTTGCACATCGTCGAACAGGCGAACGGAGCTTTGAAAGGAACTGTCTCCTTTGTCCGGGATCTTGGGGCAACCATTGAGACCTTTGTC
>DIYE01000369.1 GCA_002428885.1 Alphaproteobacteria bacterium UBA6062 | reverse complement strand
TAGATCAGCTCTGCATAGCGGGGCATGATATTGTCTTTCAGATGCATGGCGCCCCGGTCCAGGGTGATCTGCTCGATCCCCCGGTGAGCTTCCAGCATGATGGTGCCGCCCGGTGTTTCATAAATACCGCGGGATTTCATGCCGACAAAACGACCTTCCACCAGATCAAGGCGGCCAATGCCGTTTTCACCGGCTACCTTGTTGAGGGCGGTCAGCATTTCAGCCGGGCTGAGACGCTTGCCGTCGAGGGCAACAGGATCGCCTTTTTCATATTCGATTTCGATATAAGTCGGCGTATCCGGTGCCTCTTCCGGGGCAACGGTGCGGGTATAGACATATTCACCGGCTTCTTCCCAAGGATCTTCAAGCGCCTTGCCTTCGGCAGAGATATGCAGAAGGTTGGCATCCACGGAGAAGGGCGCTTCACCATGCTTGTCCTTGGGGATCGGGATCTGATTCTTCTCGGCAAAATCGATCAGTTTGGTCCGGGAGTTGAGGTCCCATTCCCGCCAGGGAGAGATAACCTTGATATCCGGGTTCAGGGCGTAATAGCCAAGCTCGAAACGGACCTGGTCATTCCCTTTACCGGTCGCACCGTGAGCAACCGCATCAGCACCAACCTCGCGGGCAATTTCAATCTGCCGCTTGGAGATCAGCGGACGGGCGATGGACGTTCCAAGCAGATACTGGCCTTCATAAACCGCATTGGCCCGGAACATGGGAAAGACGAAGTCGCGGACAAATTCTTCGCGCAGGTCGTCAATATAGATTTCCTTGATACCCAGCATTTCCGCTTTCTGGCGGGCCGGTTCCAGCTCTTCTCCCTGGCCGAGATCGGCGGTGAAGGTCACCACCTCGCAATTATAGGTCGTCTGCAACCATTTCAGGATAACAGAGGTATCCAGGCCTCCGGAATAGGCCAGGACGACTTTCTTGATGTCTTGAGACATGAGCGCGTACCTTTACGGAAATCGATATCTGACAGTGTAAAGCGCGCAAAATAGGGGAAAACGATAAGGCTAGCAAGGGAAAGGAGCAGAGGACTCCTTCCCAAGACTGAGACCTCTTAATTTCAGGCGATATCCCGAAGGCGGGAGTGGGCTGTTTCCAGGTCTCCGATCAGACTGCTGGTGAGTTCCATATTCCGGGCAGAACCGGCAACTGCCCCTTCCGTATTGGCTTTTATTTCCCGGATAGCATCTGTCAGGGACGGAATGACGGAAAGCTCTCCGGTCAGGCTGTCGAGCTGTTCCTGAGATTTTACCAGATGCTCTGACAGATGCTCGCGCGTCTCTTCAGCGCCCTTTTGATCATCCCGAACCCGTTCTTCCGTGGAGGTCATGGTTTTTTCCAGCGTACCGATACCGGTGAGCAGGGAGGATAGCTCTTCTGTCAGTCCTTCCAGGAGCGCATTGACCTTGTCGACCGCTTTGGTCACATCTGTTGCGAGCAACTTGACCTCGCTGGCAACGACGGCGAAGCCTTTTCCGGCATCTCCGGCCCGGGCGGCTTCAATGGTGGCGTTGAGAGCCAGCAGATTGGTCTGTTCTGCGATCTTGGAAATCTCCGTTGCGATGACATTGATCTCTTCAAACCGCTGACTGAAATTCTGGGCTTTCTCACACAGTTGCTGACTGTTTTCCCGGCCGGTTTGCATTTCGTTGCAAATTCCTGAGAAGGTTGTGGTGATGTTTTGCGCGGCAGTACCGACAGTCTCGAGATTACCTTTATTGTCCGCCATCTGGGCCAGCAGGATATCGACTTTTTCCGACAGGTTTTCCGCTTTTGAAACCAGGTCACCAATAAAAATGCTTCTTTCTTTGGACGTTGCATTCACATTGGTGGCATTATTTTTGATCTCGGAGCCGGTGGTGATAGCCGCATCGAGAAGGTCATGAACCGGATCAAAGCTCACGACTGCAACAGGTGGTTCACTGGCAGGGTTTTCCGGTTCGGTATTTTCAAGCGCAGGTTCCGGGAGAGGCTCGATTACTTCTGGCGCTTCTTCTATCGGTGAGGCTTCCGGTTCAGGAAAGGGCGTCACATCTGCCGGTTCTGCCTGAGCCAGTGCTGCGTTTTTTGCATCTGTAACGGCTGCCAGATAGCTGGATACGGACGAGACAAGATAAGGGACACAATAAGTGAGGAAGAGTTTCGGCCAACTGATGATGGCTTCCCCCCATAAACCTTGCCATTGGTTGATGACGGTCAGGATTGAGCCGGCAATCAGAGCGACGATAAAGGCCCGGCGCACCAGGCTGCCACTTAGAAATAAGGACAACGGAACATGACTCATCGGTTAGCTTCCTCCAACACGGACCGATTCTTCTTTTGGATTAGATATGGGGATAATTTATATAAAGTTAATTATACAAACTGGATTAATGCAGACCTAATTTGGAACCTTATGAAGCAACAGCGCGTCTCTTGGAGGCGCGTTCTTTTTTGCTGGCGGATTTCAATTGGCCGCAGGCTGCCATAATATCCTCACCGCGCGACACCCGGACCGGTGACGAATAGCCGGCATCATTGACGATTTTTGCAAAGCGGTGGATGGCGTTGTTACTGGATCGCTTATAAGGACTGCCCGGCCATGGGTTGAAGGGGATCAGATTGACCTTCGCCGGGATGCCTTTGAGAAGCCTGACAAGCTCCCGGGCGTCAGCGGGACTGTCATTGATGCCATCCAGCATGACATATTCGAAGGTTATGCGGCGGGCATTATTACTGGCCGGGTAGTCTCGGCAGGCGTCCAGCAGTTCCTTGATAGGGTAGCGTTTGTTGATGGGCACCAGGATATCGCGGACATCATTGCTCACGGCATGCAGTGAAATGGCCAGATTAACGCCAAGCTCTTCACCGCATTGGCGGATTTTCGGCACGACACCGGATGTGGACAGCGTAATGCGGCGCTTTGAAAGAGAAATGCCTTCTCCGTCCATGATGATGGTCAGTGCCTTGGCCACATTCTCGTAATTCAGAAGCGGCTCCCCCATTCCCATCATGACGATATTGGAAATCATCCGATTGCCTTTGGGGCTGGGCCACTCTCCCAGAGTATCCCTCGCGATCATCATCTGGGAGACGATTTCACCGGGGGTGAGGTTGCGGACCAGTTTCATGGTGCCGGTATGACAGAAGCTGCAGGTTAATGTGCAGCCGACCTGGCTTGAGACGCAGAGGGCACCCCGATCCTCTTCCGGGATGTGAACTGATTCGACTTCCTGGCCATCCGGAAATTTCACCAGCCATTTGCGGGTCCCGTCGGTAGAGGTCTGCAAATTGGTGATTTCCGGCCGGTCAACCGTGAAGTTATCCGGCAGTCTGGCCCGCATATCCTTGGAGATGGATGTCATGTCGCCAAAGTCGCTGGCACCCCGGTAGTAAAGCCAGTGAAACAGCTGGCGCGCGCGCATTTTGGCAGATTTCTCCGCTTCTCCGCCCTCGACAAGAGCGGCGGCAATCTCCTTGCGTGTCAGGCCGACAAGATTTTTGCGGATGGCTAATAGCTCGGGCTGCCGATTGACGGCCTCAACATCCGGAATCAAATGTTCCATCACTCACAATACTTCTAAATCAGGGGGGCACGCACGGCCCCGGTCTTAACTGCAGCTTTTTCTAATCTGCTTGTGAGCTGCTGTAAAGCCCTGCAGTGAATAGCTGTCCGTGGTCAGTGTCCCGCGGGAGGAGCGTCCCTTGATCACCAGCTTTGATCCTGAGCGCATGGCGTTAATCAGCTTGGCATCGCTTTCGCCTTCCGGTACCCAGGCCACATCCGCATCTGTCGCCAGTTTAAATTTGCGGTTTCCAATGGAAATATCAACTGTTGATTTATCCTTATAGGTATAACCGGTAACGTGACTGACTTCTTCTTTGGAGCGGGCTTTGGGACGGTAGGTCACCATTAGATAAATGTCACCGCGCTTTACATTCTGCGGCAGGGATTTGTTGGGACGGGACAGCATATAGCAGATTTTGCTTCCGTTTTCGAGCCAGGTATAGGCCTGCCAGTCCTTAAACGTGCCGAGGGCACGAGGATCACTATTGGCCGCAAAGGCTGTCGAGGCACCGGCACCCATTGTCAGGGCAACGGCAACCGGAAACAGGGAACGCAAAGAGAATTTGATCATGGAAATACAATACCGGATATCTGAAATTTTTGCCAGAGACGTTGCAATCTGAAAATATACTCCGATCAGTCTGCGGGTTTACGGCGCTTCGGTTTGCCCTGCACATGATCGGGCATGGGAACCGCTTTTCCAAGCTCACCGCTGGGGCGCTGGGCAAAGCGTCCATGCGTAACGATCCTGTCATACATAACGATGGCACCGGCAGTTGCAACATTCAAACAGAATTTTGTCGGAATTTTGATGAAATAATCACATCTTTCCTGCATCTGGGGAGATAGGGATCCGCGCTCCCGTCCGAGGACATAGGCAGCACTGACCGGATGAAAAAAACTGGGAAGGTCTTCGGCGTCATCCAATAGCTCGACACCAACCACTTTACATAAGCGCGGCAGTTGCATGTCTTCAATCGTATCAAAATCATACCAGGGAATATTCCGGGGGGCGACACTGGTATCCGATTTGGCTTTGCGAACAGAATATTCGGCGCCGACCGTGAAGACGAAGCTGCCGCCAAAGGCATTGGCGGTCCTGAACAGATTACCGGCATTCATGGGTTTGCTGACCCCTTCAATGCCGATCCCGAAATAGCCTCTGCTGATCATGTTTTTATTCACTCCGCCTCGAAAAATCGGTTACTCTGGAATACGGTCTAGCGCCCTTCGTAATATGTCTGAGCAGGATTATCCAGATGATTAAAAAATCCGCAAATGTTTCTGTGCGGTCACCCTTGATCGTTAATGTCACCCGGGGGGATATGGTGGAAAGCCGTCATCTGGTCAATGCGGTCGTCACAGATGCGGCCGGGAAGGTGGTGAGAAGCTGGGGTGAAATCGAAGAACCCGTCTATCTCAGGTCCGCTATCAAACCGGTTCAGGCCATCCCGTTGATCGAAAGCGGTGCGGCTGACGCTTTTTCTTTATCCGACAAGGAGTTGTCGCTGGCCTGCGCCTCTCATACCGGGGAGACAGCCCATGTGGAGACTGTCACAGCCTGGCTGGATCGTGTCGGTCTTTCCGTAGAAGATCTGGAATGCGGCAGTCACTGGCCAACCTACCGGCCTGCCGAAAGGGCGCTGGCGGCGGCGGGAGAAAAACCGACGCCCGCTCATAATAACTGTTCCGGTAAACATACGGGCTTTCTGTCAACCTCTTTGTATCTGAAAGAAGATCACAGGGGGTATATCCGGCTGGAGCATCCGGTGCAGCAACGTATTAAAAGGGTTCTGGAGGACTTTACGGATCTTGATCTGTCCCGTGCGCCGGTGGGCATTGACGGATGTTCCATTCCAACTCTTGGCATTCCGCTGAAAAATGCGGCTCTGGCTATTGCCCGCTTTGCCGGTCCGGATCAGTTGGGTGAAGAACGTTTTGCAGCCTGTAAACGTCTTCAGGCGGCGATTGCCACAGCGCCTGAGATGATCGCCGGATCTGACCGCCTTTGCACGGCCCTCAATGGCTCTGCGGATGGGGCGGTTATCGCGAAAACCGGGGCAGAAGGCGTATATCTTGCGGCCTTGCCGGAACTTGGCCTTGGCATTGCGGTTAAGACGGTTGACGGCACAACGCGGGGAACTGAAGTGGCGCTTGGCGCCATCTTGCAGGACTTGGGTGTCATGACGGAAAAAATGCATCGGGAAATGGATCGCTTTGTTCTGCCGGACCTTAAAAACTGGAACGGTTTTGAAGTCGGAACCATTCGAGCCGAGATAAAAGACACTGCCGATTGAGATACCACACATTGACCTGCCACCGTCAGCGGGATAGTTTGGGTGCAGCGCAAAATAAGCCTCGGTTAAACGGGCTAAACAATAAAATGGGAACAAGAATAAGATGAAAGCACTTGTCTGTAAGGAATTTGGTGAACCGGATATTCTGGTAATGGAGGATATCGCGGAACCGACAGTGGCGGCCGGAACCGTTAAAATACAGATTCACTGCGTCGGCCTGAACTTTCCTGATACGCTGATGATTGCCGGTAAATATCAGTTCAAACCGGCATTTCCGTTTTCCCCGGGTATGGAGACAGCCGGTATCGTGACGGAAGTCGGTGACGGTGTTACGGATATTAAAGTTGGCGACCGGGTTATGGCGAACCATGGACATGGCGGCTTCGCTGAATATGTCGTGGCACCTGCGGAAGCGACCTATGTTATTCCGGACAATATGCCTTTCGACCAGGCTGCCGGATTCCCGGTGACCTATGGCACCACCTATCACGCTCTGGTGGACCGGGGCAGCCTGAAAGAAGGAGAGGTGCTTCTGGTGCATGGTGCTGCCGGCGGTGTAGGGCTGAATGCCGTGGAGCTTGGCAAGGCGCTGGGCGCTACTGTGATTGGTACAGTCGGTTCCGACGAAAAAATGGATATCGTCCGTCAGTATGGCGCCGATCATGTGATTAACTATTCCACAGAAAGCATCAAGGATCGCGTCAAGGAACTGACGGGCGGTAAAGGTGCAGATGTCATTTATGATCCGGTTGGCGGTGACGCCTTTGATCAGTCCATGCGCTGCATTAATTGGGAAGGCCGTCTCCTGGTGATTGGCTTTGCTTCCGGTCGGATTGCCGAACTTAAAACCAACCTGGCTTTACTGAAGGGCTGTTCTGTAATTGGTGTCTTCTGGGGAGAGTTTGCCCGCCGGACACCGGAAAAGAACCGTGCCAATTTCTCTGCCATGCTGAAAATGGTGGAAGAAGGTCGGATCAAACCGCATGTTTCAACCCATTTCCCGCTGGAGCAGGGGGCTGACGCTATGAAAGCGCTTCTGTCCCGGAAAACAACGGGTAAAGTTATTATTACGGTCAAAGACTAACGGCCATGGCAAAGGGGAGGAACAGACGGGATAAGGCCGTTCGTGATCAGTATGAGCAGCTTCCTTATCCTCCCCGCAATCCCGAAGACGAAAAAACACGCCTGATTACCGGCAGCCCGAGCCAGCTGGACGAGGTCAATCACTATTTGTTTCGGGGGGAGCAGGATTTTTCCGGGCCTTTTAGGGCACTCGTCGCTGGCGGCGGCACTGGTGATGCGGCGATTATGCTTGCCCAGCAACTGGCTGACCGGGGGGATGAAGGCACAGTTACCTATCTGGATCTGTCTTCCGCCAGCCGTCAGGTTGTGGAAGCTCGGACACGGGTGCGGGGACTCAAAAATATCGAGTTTCATACCGGTTCACTTCTCAATCTGCCGGATATGGGATTTGAGCCTTTCGACTATATCGACTGCTGCGGTGTGCTTCATCATTTCGAAGATCCGGAAGAGGGCTTAGCGGCGCTTAAATCCGTTCTGGCCGATGGTGGTGGTATGGGTCTGATGGTATATGCGTCCCTTGGACGGACGGGTGTGTATCATATTCAGGAAGCCTTGAAACTGCTGGTTGGTGATGAAAACCCCGAAAAGCAGTTACCGCTTGCAAAAGCCTTTGTAGAGGGACTGCCTTCCACGAACTGGCTGGTTCGCAATCCCTTTGTCGGGGATCATAAAATGGGAGAGGATGCTGCCTTTTATGATCTCCTCCTGCACCCGCGGGACCGGAGCTATCTGGTGCCAGATGTTATTGATTTGCTGAAAACATCAGATATGGAGCTGGTTACCTTCCTGGAGCCGGTCAAATATGATCCGGAAAATTTTGTAAAAGATAGAGATGTCCTTAAGCGCATACGGCAGATGAACGATGCGGATAAGGCGGCGCTTGCTGAAAATCTGACAGGCAATATTAAAACTCACATATTCTATGCGCGTAAGTCGGGGGATCTACCCGGTAATATTGCAGAAACCGGGCCTGATATGATTCCGGTTCTGGCTGAGCGGACACCCGCGGAAGCGCTCGCGCAGACATTTCGCGGCAAGAAGATTTTTCAGGTCAGTTTTGATGGCGAGAAGGTGAATTTTAATCTGCCTGACCGGATTTCAGAACTGGTCTCTCTCTTTGACGGAAACAGGACACTTTCGGATATTCAAACAGAAATGTCCTTGGGCGGTGACGGCTTCAGGCGGTTATTTGCCCCTTCTTTTAAACTTCTCAATTCTCTTAATCTGCTTTGGTTGCGTAAAAAAGGCACCTAATTTTTGTGCGAGTGCGAGAAAATCCCGTTTCCGGAGGGGAAACGGAGGAATAGGAGTTTTCAGCGCTCCTCAATCCCTCTATGATCTCGGCGGATTTACAACCTTGCCGGCATCGTCAGCCGGCTGATAATCCTTCGATACAGGGACAAGGTAGGAGTCATTGAATGGCACAAAAGACTTATGCAGACGCGGGCACGGCGCTCGAAGGCCTGCTGTTTGACGGAATGACCATTGCAGCGGGCGGTTTTGGCCTGTGCGGTATTCCGGAGAATCTGATCACTGCGATCCGGGATTCCGGTGTAAAAGATCTCACCGTTTATTCCAATAATGCCGGTGTTGATGAGTTTGGCCTTGGCCTGTTGTTGCAAACCAAGCAGGTCAAGAAGATGGTTTCTTCCTATGTGGGCGAAAATGCTGAATTTATGCGCCAGTATCTGTCCGGAGAACTGGAACTTGAATTTAATCCGCAAGGCACGCTGGCTGAAAGAATGCGCGCCGGTGGTGCCGGTATCCCTGGATTTTACACCAAAACCGGTGTTGGTACCCAGGTTGCTGAAGGCAAGGAACTGAAGGAGTTTGACGGGGAAACCTATGTGCTGGAGAGAGGCATTGTTGCCGATCTGGCCATCGTCAAGGCCTGGAAGGGTGATCAACATGGTAACCTGATCTACCGGAAAACAGCCCGTAACTTCAATCCGCTGGCTGCGACCTGCGGTAAGGTAACGGTTGCCGAGGTGGAAGAGATGCTGCCGGTCGGTTCCCTGGATCCGGACAACATTCATACGCCAAGCGTTTATGTGCAGCGCGTCCTCAAGGGCGAGCATGAGAAACGCATTGAGCAACGGACCCTTCGGGAAGCTTGAGAGGAGATAGGATATGCCTTGGGATCGTAATCAGATGGCTGCCCGTGCAGCTCAGGAACTCGAAGATGGTACATATGTGAATCTCGGGATTGGTATTCCGACACTGGTGTCTAACTATATTCCGGAAGGGGTTGATGTGACCTTGCAATCGGAAAACGGCATGCTCGGCATGGGACCGTTTCCGACGGAAGCGGAAATTGATGCGGATCTGATCAATGCAGGTAAGCAGACAATCACGGAACTGGACCGTACCAGCTATTTTAACTCCGCCGATAGTTTTGCCATGATCCGTGGCGGTCATATTGCGCTGTCTATCCTTGGTGCCATGGAAGTGTCCGAAACAGGTGACCTTGCTAACTGGATGATTCCGGGCAAACTGGTCAAGGGTATGGGCGGAGCCATGGATCTGGTGGCCGGTGTGAAGCGGGTGGTCATTATCATGGATCACGCCAATAAAGCCGGTGAATCTAAGCTTCTGAAATCCTGTACGCTGCCGCTGACCGGCCAGAAAGTAGTCGATCGGATCATTACCGGCCTTGGTGTTTTTGACGTGGTGGAAGGCGGCCTCAAAGTGGTGGAACTGGCACCGGATGTCACCATGGAAGAAGTTCGGGAAAAGACAGAAGCCACTTTGGTGGCATAAATCTCTCTGCTTGAAAAGACAGAAGGGGCCGCCTGTTGCGGCCCCTTTATTTTTGCCCGCAGGGCAGGGTTGCAAATATTGCACTTTTCATTGGTGAGCATGCGAACTAACATAAACCAATGTCGTCCCGCCACGTGATTCTAAAGCCTTTTTTGGAGGCTCCCGCCGCTCTTCAAGCCGCTTTCCTGATGATTATCGGATGTGCCTTTCTGTCTGTTCTCGTCGGATTGATTAAAGAGCTGTCCAACAGCGGTATGCCGGTTTTTGAAATTGTTTTTCTGCGGAATCTGGCCGGCCTTCTGGCTCTGTCGCCCTGGTTTATGAAAAACGGGATCTCCGGTCTTAAAACCGACCGCCCCATGCTGTTTTTTGTGCGCAGCTTCTTTGGTTTTGTATCCATGGTGGCCTGGTTCTATGCCGTCACGATTATTCCGCTGGCTGAAGCTGTTGCTTTAAATTTTACCGCACCGATTTTCGGCACTTTGCTGGCGATCCTGATCCTTAAAGAGGTCGTTCGGTTCCGGCGCTGGATGGCGATTTTGGTCGGCTTTGTCGGCGCCATGATTATCCTTCGGCCGGGCATTATCGAGATGAATGCCGGCGCCTATGCCGCCATTTTTGCGGCGGCGACCATGGCCTGTTCCGTTACATGTGTGAAAATGCTCTCCGGAACGGAAAGCACACCTTCCATCGTTGCCTGGACGCAGATTATTATTTTGCCCATGTCTCTCGTACCGGCGCTTCTTGTTTGGGAAATGCCAAATATGGAGCAGATATTCCTGGTCATCGGAATGGGGATTTTTGCCACCCTCGGGCATCTCTTTTTTACCCGCGCCTTTGCCATTGCTGACGCGACTTATGTGTTGCCGTTCGATTTTTCCCGGTTGGTCTTCTCGGCGATTATCGGTTTTATTTTCTTCGCTCAGGAGCCGGATCTTTATGTCTGGATCGGAGCCGCCGTTATTTTTATCTCCTCCGTTTATATTGCCATGCGGGAATCCAAACTGAACGCAACACCATCAGGAGCCAAGAGCTCTGAGAATGCGAAAGGGGCGGCGACCGGCGTCAGGGAAGGGCAGTGACGGTCATAGCGGCACATCGTCGCAAATGGGGAGACTTCTGGCAGAATATGCCCAACAACACCCAAGGGGCGTTCTGGATGCTCCTTGGCGGTTTTCTGTTTTCCTGTATGAGTCTTGGAATCAAATATCTGGGACAGGAACTGGATAGTTTCCAAATTGGTTTCCTCCGCGCGTTTTTTGGTTTATTGGCCGTTTTGCCGTTTGTCTTCAGGCGTGGTCTCGGGTCTCTTCAGACCCGGGTCTTCAAGATGCATTTGGGGCGTTCGCTGATCGGTATTACGGGTATGCTGTGTATGTTTTACGCCATTACCCATATGCCATTGGCAGATGCTGTTGCACTCACGTTTACACGTCCTCTTTTTCTGATCGTTCTGGCGGTTCTGTTTCTGGGTGAAATCGTTCGCTGGCGCCGTTGGCTGGCAACTTTGGTCGGTTTTGCCGGTGTGCTGGTCATGGTTCAGTCCAATGCGGAAGTCGGTCTGGCCTCGGCTGTTGCCCTCTTTGGTGCATTTATGGTGGCCCTGGTATCGGTTTTTCTCAAGAAGCTCAGCAAGACGGAAGCACCGACGACTATCATGTTTTATTTTGGTGTTATCGGCAGTCTGGTCGCTTTCGTTCCGGCCAGCCAGGTCTGGGTAACGCCAACCTGGGAGCAGCTTGCTATTCTGGCTGTTGCCGCGTCTGTTGGATCCGGCGCCAATTTCTGTATTATCCGTTCTCTCAGCGTGGCGGAAGCCACGGCTGTTACACCGTTTGACTATATGCGGCTGGTTTTTTCGGGGGTCCTGGGTTTTCTGATCTTTCAGGAGGTGCCGACAGGGTGGATGCTGCTGGGGGCGAGCATCATTGTGGGGTCTAGCTTGTATATTGTCCGCCGGGAGGCCAGGCTGAGGAAAACAGAGAAACCAAACGGCTTGAACGACACCTGATTATTCGGAACCCTCAAGCTCCTCGTGTTTTTCCAAAAAGTCTCTGGCCTTGTCCCGATGTTTATCGGTGATGTTTTTCTGAACCGTTGTAATGGCTGCAGCCAGGACACTGGCGTCATCTGTAAAGCCGAGACCGGCGATAAAATCCGGGATAACGTCGGCAGGAATAATGAAATAGGCGAGAGCACCAAACAGGACAGCTTTTACAAAGGCCGGCGTTTGCCCGTCCATAGCACAGTAGAAAGCTGATGTGACATCTTCCGAAAACGGTATTTTCCCAAGATTGGCACGCAGTTTCTGACCAAACTCCCGCATGACCAGTCGCTTGTCGGCTTCCATCTTTTCCGCATCAAAGGCGGAGGTGTCATCATCCTTTTCCTGCATAGCCCTGTATATGAGAACGTCGCCCTTAATTACAACGGACAGGCTTTCTTTTTTCTGTTCAGGCGTGTATGCAAAGGATATCAGAAACTTTTAAAACAAACGTTTGATAAGCGGGAGATGTAACATGGATATCAGCGGAAAATCCGCCATCGTAACCGGCGGCGCTTCCGGTCTTGGAGCAGCAACAGCCCGGGCTCTGGCAGAAGCCGGTGCAAAGGTCGCTATTTTTGATATGAACGGTGATGCCGCGGCAGACATGGCTAAGGAAATCGGCGGAACAGCCGTAACGGTCAATGTCTCCGACGATGCGTCGGTCGAAGCGGCCTTTGCGAAAGCGCGTGAGGCGCAAGGACCGGCCCGTATTCTGATTAACTGTGCCGGTATCGGCCCTGCTGCGAAAACCGTTTCCAGCAAAGGCATGCATCCGCTTGAAAAATTTGAACAGGTTCTCAGTGTTAACCTGATCGGTACCTTTAACTGTATCCGCCGGGCTGCGGATGACATGAGCAAGCTTGATCCCATGGACAGCGGCGAACGTGGTGTTTGTGTCAATACAGCCTCTGTTGCCGCATATGACGGGCAGATCGGCCAGGCAGCCTATGCCGCGTCAAAGGGGGGTATCGTTGGTATGACCCTTCCTATCGCGCGAGACCTGTCCAATGTCGGCGTTCGTGTTATGACTATTGCACCGGGTATTTTTGGTACGCCGCTTTTGAAAAGCCTGCCGCAGGATGTTCAGGATTCTCTTGGTGCCAGTGTTCCTTTCCCGAGCCGGTTGGGCGAGCCTTCTGAATTTGCCGCGCTTGCCAGGCATATTTGTGAGAACCAGATGCTGAACGGTGAAGTCATCCGTCTGGATGGCGCGATCCGTATGGCACCCAAATAAGATTTAAGGCTTAACAGGCGGGCGGTTCAGGATGGATCGCCTGTCTTTTCCATAAAGCGGGCCAGCTTGATGTCCTTCTTGCTAAGGCCGCCGGCATCATGGGTGGTCAGGGTAACGTCAACCCTATTATAGACATTGAACCATTCCGGATGATGGTCCATTTTTTCGGCCATCAAGGCCACCCGGGTCATAAAGGCAAAGGCTTCATTGAAATTTTTGAAGCGATAGCTTTTCTCCATAGCATCGCGGTTTTCTGATCTTTCCCATCCCTCCAGCGCTGCAATTTCAGCATCCGCCTGTTCTTTCTCCAACCTTTCCGTCATTTCCGCTTTTGCCTCCTTCGCAATAATCTGTATATGTTGCCGCTATGGTTCCAGAGTGAGGATAGCATGATCAGGGTTCTATTTGTCTGTCTTGGCAATATCTGCCGTTCACCGTCGGCGGAAGCGGTTTTCCGTGATCTGGTTAAGATCCGACGGCTGGAGACAAAAATTCAAACGGATAGTGCAGGAACAGGGGCCTGGCATGTTGGTAATCCACCGGATGAGCGGGCTCAACTGGTCGGGCAAACGCGTGGATACAGGATGTCAGATCTCAGGGCCCGGCAGGCCGCACCGGAAGATTTCGAAGCTTTTGACTATATCCTGGCCATGGATAACAGCAATTTAGCCAATCTGGAGCGGATGAAGCCCGTGTCAGGCAAGGCAAAATTGTTCAGGATGCTGGATTTTGGCGATACCGGCGAAGAAGAAGTTCCCGACCCCTACTATGGGGAACTTGAGGATTATGATCATGTATTTGACCTATTGGAGCCTGCTGCCGAAGCTCTGCTGGATCATATTTGTAAGACGGATTTGGCTGATCAGGCCGAGTAAAGATCGGGATTTTTGATGACTAAAGTCAGTGAAATAAGCCGTAACTGGTGGCACGAGGAAACCGAAGGCATAGCCTTTACCCATGCGCTCGATATGAAAAAGCTGCATGAGGAGCAAAGCCCTTATCAGAAAATCGAGATTTTTGAGCATGAAAGCTTTGGCCGGGTGTTGACGCTGGACGGCCTCGTTCAGGCCTCTCATGCCGATGAGTTCATGTATCATGAAATGGCGGTGCATGTGCCGCTTCTCGGGCGGGAAAGACAAGCCGCGAGTGTGCTGATCGTTGGCGGCGGTGACGGCGGTATCCTGCGCGAAGTGCTGGTCCACGATTTTGTAAGCCGTGTGGTGATGGTGGAAATCGACGAACGGGTCGTTGAGCTGTCAAAGGAATATCTGGCGATCAATGGTGACTATAACGATCCGCGGGTCGAGCTTATCATCGGGGACGCGGCGGATTATATGCGAAAAGCGCGGGCGGGCGGAGATCAGTTTGATCTGATCATCCTGGATTTGAGCGAACCGGTCGGACCGTCCTCCACGGTCTTCACCGAAGAGTTTTGTGAGAATTTTTCAGCCTGTATCACGGAAACAGGTGTGGTTCTGGATAGCGACAGCATTTTTATGGGTAAAGACCGGGCTTATTTCCTGCAGGAGTTATGCGGCGATAAAGACCAGAATCTGGTCACTATCATGCAATCAAAGAAGCTGCTTCCCCATGTCTCCGGTTATCGGTCCATCGTGCAGCTCTATCCGGCAGCAGAGTTCGGCTTCTTCCTGTATAGCCGGGACGGGCACGATTATTCCAATCCGGTGAAGGTTTATGAAGGGCGGCACTATAACGCGGATCTTCATAAAGGATCTTTTGCCCTGCCGACCTGGTGGCGTAAAAATCTTGGCTTTTAGAGAAGAGGCGGCCTGAGCCGCCTCAAAAAGCTGTGTTAGTTTGGATAGTCTGTATCCACCATTGTCGTATTGAAGCGCAGAAACTGTTTTATCGACTTAATGGTGCCGCCCTGGCATTTACCCCAGACTTGGACTTCCGACTTCAATTCAAGATTGCCGTTTCTTAGATTCTCTTCCGGAAACTCATCTTCCCAGGAGTCACCAAGTATGATGAGGGCAAAATCTTCAAATTGACGATTTGTGAAGGGTCGAACCTGGGCTTCCTTGATAACTTTACTGGGGCCAAGCCCCATTTGCACATAATCAACCTCGCCGGTGGAAAGCAGGGTCATGGCAAGAATCTCCACATTGCCTCCCGGCCCGCAGTCCATGCCGATTTTTGCTTTGGCCATGCTGTTCCCGGTGGTTGGATTCTTCAAAACGTATCGATTGACACCCCCTATAACCCCATGCCGGTAATATAGATTTATTCTTGTGCCCGGCTTTTGGGAGATGGTTGGTGTTCCGTAAGGTACTCCTTTTTCATCCTTACCGCCAGTATGGCCCCCGCCTGCATTCCCCAAAGTATTGATGGTTCCTTGCTTCACCTGGTGCTGCTGCTTTTTCCCCTGGGCCTCAGCATCCTGAATGAAGACTGTACCTGTCAAGGTAACGGCGAGTGCGCCGCTTAAGACAAAAGCCATTTTGTTGAAATTTCTCACCATATCCAATCATCTCCTTTAAGTTGTTGTGATGGATATGGTTGTGTCGATTAGAATATTGAAATCGTTCAATAAATATTCACAGGAGTATTTTGTGTTTTAGGATAATTTTATCCTAAAGCGGGTGTTTTGGTCTGTGTTCTCTAATAAAGGAACCGAAGGGCCTGAGGAGGAGGGGGTAGGTCAGGGGCGGTTTTAAACCGCCCCTGTGAGGTGTTAAGCTTTGGAAGAGGTCGCTA
>DIYE01000329.1:515-9930 GCA_002428885.1 Alphaproteobacteria bacterium UBA6062 | reverse complement strand
GCGACAGGGCGCAGGAAATCGATTTGCGCGCCCTGGGCGACCGTAGCCTGATTATACGCATTACAGGCGTAGGCAAAAGCAGTGTCTGCAAGAGTGAAAATATATCCGCCATGGCAGATGTTATGCCCGTTCAGCATTTCGTCCGTGACCCGCATGGTCATGACGGCGGTTCCGACGCCGATACTTTTAAGGGCCATCCCCAAATGCTGTCCGGCCTTGTCCTTTCGGTACATGGTTTCCGAAACGGTTTTGGCGACTTCCTCCGGGCTCAGTTCTGGAGTGTCGGTCACGGTTATTTTCCCTGGAAGTTGGCTTTACGCTTTTCCTGGAAAGCAGCAACGCCTTCCGCGAAATCGGCCGTTTTACTGGCAGCACTTTGCAGGTCACGTTCAACATCCAACTGTTGATCCAGTGTATTGTCGAGGCTTGCATTTAGGGCCTGTTTTATCATGGCGAGACCTTTTGTCGGTCCTGCAGCCAGTCTTTCAGCAACTTCTGTTGCTTCCGTCATCAAGGCGTCGTCCTCGCAGACTTTCCAGATCAGGCCGAGCTTCTCCGCTTCTTCCGCCGGAACCTTATCGCCCAGCATGGCAAGCCCCATCGCTTTGCCGGAACCGGCCAGACGGGGTAGGAAATAAGTACTGCCCGCGTCCGGGATAAGGCCAATATGGCAGAAGGCTTGAAGGAAATATGAGGAGCGGGCGGCAAAGCAGAGGTCTGCTGCCAGGGCGAGACTCGCACTGGCGCCGGCGGCCAGTCCGTTAACGGCTGAGATAACGGGTTTATCCAGGCCCCGAAGAAAGCGGATCAACGGGTTGTAGTTTTTCTCGAGCATTTCACCGGCATCGCCTGAACCGCCTTCACCAAGGTCAGCACCGGCACCGAAAGCCCGACCTTCGCCGGTAATCAGGACACAGCGGACGTCATCACCCGATAAAACAGGCATAATATCCCTTAATTCCTGATGCATTTCTTCACTAAAGGAATTCAGTTTGTCAGGCCGGTTCAGCGTTACTGTTGCAACGTTGTTTTTAATCTCGAGCCTGATTGTCTTATACTCTTTTATATCGGCTGCCATGGATCCATCACTCCCGTTTCCTCAGGTATTAGCATTTTTTCTTCAAAATAACACAAAAAAATACAATTATCGGATTTTTTTGTATCGCTTTGAGAGCTAAAAAAATCAGCTACAGTGACCGTAGCTGATTTGTATTCCAAGAAAAAGGGCGTGTGTGTCAGGCGGTGCGGGCAAATTCCGGCATTTCGTATTTGACCTGGTCGCGTCCGGCTTCTTTCGCACCATATAGGGCGTTATCGGCGCGGGAAACGAGGTTCATCGGGTCTTCTTCATAATCAAACTGAGCCACACCGAAGGACATGGTGATTTTTCCCACATCATCGCCAGAGTTTCTTTTTACAAGCTTTTTGGAAGATACGCTTTCCCGCAACTGGTTTGCGATCTGGATTGCGTGGCTGATGGCTGTTTCCGGCAGAATAATACCGAATTCCTCTCCGCCATAGCGGGCCGTCAATGCTGCTTTTTCAACACCGGTATCCAATGTGCTGGCGACAAGTTTCAGGACCTGATCTCCAAAAAGATGGCCGTGTGTGTCGTTAAATTTTTTAAAGTGATCGATATCAGACATGACCAGGCAAAGCTTGGTTTTGTTTTTTATGGCTTCATCGGTCGCCTTTATAAGCTCGTTATCAAATCGCTTGCGATTGGCGATGCCCGTAAGAGGGTCCGTCAGCGCTTCCTGTTCCACATTTTCAAGACGTTTTCGCAAGTCATCGATTTCAGCAGATGCCTGTGTAAGGCTTTCATTCAGATGCTGAGAGCGTTTTGACATGTTCCGCGTTTCATCAATAATCTGCCGGACCATTGAGTGAAAGGCGTCGTTATCAAGATCTTCGGCACCATCAGCAAACCCTTCGAGCTTGTCGCTATATTCTGTGAGACCAGCTGAAGATGCCCTAATTTCCTTTAGGACAGCTTCCATGGATTTCTGGACGAGTCTGTTCGTCTCCCGGATGGCTTTACCTTCCTTTTCGTGGGAGAAAAACTCGTTATAAATTTGTTTTGCCACCTCGTCGTTAAATTTGCCTTTTTCAAGCATGAGGCGATTAACCGCTTCTTTAACAGCGGGGTTTTCTTCGCTTAGATATTCATACCAGATGGTATAATTTTGAGGGACCTTTCGGATTTGTCGGTCATCCAATAAAGCCATGGTTTTTTGGGCATTCAGGGAGGCTTTTTTAAAGCTGTCTTCCTTACGCACGGCTTCAATCCTTCTTACAAAAACGAACAGTAAAAGTGACAAGTGAACAGCGCCAAAGAACAATAAATTCGTTACCAAGTCATTAATTTTGTTTTTCTAAAGTATAAAAAAGTTACACAAAAAAGCTATTGTAACAATAAATATGACTAAAGTTATATATTAGATTGCTACTCAACCTTTTAACTAAGATATTGAGGTATTGTCTTGTTTGAATATTAGTTTATTTATAATATTTTGACTTTTACTGAAGTTATTTTCAATAGTTTTGTTACAAATGGTGTTTGGAGATTTTGGGTGTATAGAATAATCGATAACCTATGCGCATGAAAAATATAAGAAAAATGAGAGGCTGAAAAGAGTATGGAAAATGGAAAGCTAGCTCATCAAATTTTGAGAGCAAAGTAAAAAATACTCAAAGTAAATGAATATTCTTTTTTTCTGAATTTACGGTGATAGGCAAGATGAAAAATCTTCAGATAGCATGTGAAGGTTTATCACCTAAAAGTTGTGATGAATATCGGGTTCATTTTTTTTATAAATCTGCATTGTCAGAGGGGTGATCAGCGATAATTTTGGCGTTGACCATCCCCAGATTATGAATCGATTTTTAGAGACGGATCGTTCAGTTGGCATATGCTTCCGGAACAACACCGTCAACAATCATTCTGTTCATGATGCGTTTATATTGATAGTCACCGAGTGCATAATGCTGCGTTGCGATGTTATCCCAGATAGCAATAGAGTCGATGTCCCAGCGGAAACGGACCTGGAATTCCGGCCGTTTCACATGTTCAAACAGGAAGCGTTGCAACATTTCTCCTTCTTCCCGGGTTAGGCCTTCGAAGCCACCGCTCCAGATGGAGTTGATAAATAGATGTGGCTTATCGGTCAGCGGATGCCTGATGATGGCGGGGTGGGTTCTCGGCGGATTTTCACGGGCATTTTTTTCAACAACGTCAGGATCCAGATAACCGCTCATTCCAAGACGCATATCATGAATACCCCGCACTTTAAGAAGCAATTCCTGAATGGGGGGAGAGAGGGCTTCGAACGCACTATTGGTACAAAGCCACATGGTATCACCGCCGCCATCTGGAGGAATATCACAAGCCCTCAGTATGCTGGCGGCTGACGGGTTAGGGCGAAATGTGACATCCGTGTGCCAACGATCTGTTCCGGTCCGTCCGCCATTTGTGGAAATGATTTGAATTTCCGGTTTTCCCTCAGGGCAGGGGAAAAATTCATGAATTTCAAGATTACCGAAATTATGCCCGAGTTCGAGAAATTTTTCGTCGGACATATTCTGATTTCTGAAAAACAGAACTTTGTGCTCGCTTAGCGCTTTTTTTAAATCCTGATACAGGGAGGCAGGGTGATCTGCTGTCAGATCAATATCATGGATATAGGCGCCTATGGTTGGCGTCGCTTTCTCAATGCGAAAGTGATGAGATTGTGTGAGCATTTTTCCTCCTAATTATAATTATGGTTATGTTTTATGAAATAAATGACTCTTTACGATGAAGCCTGACCGGTGTCAGGACTTCAGTTTTACATACTGGGTAAGCATTCTGGTCAGGTTCTCCCTGAACTCGGGATCTTCAAGCTTAACTGGGCCGGGGTTGTTGATGGCAGCCTGGACGAGGGTGCCATAGAACATCTGTAAACCAAACTGAACGGATTTCTGGCTTTCCTCCGGTTTATCCTCCAGATACAGGGGCGTCAGAAGCTTAGAAATAATTTTTGCCATTTGGCGCCCGCATTCACGGATCGGTATCCAGATTTTTTTGTTGGAGCAGGATGCGAGAATAGATTCTTTTACAACGCCTCTCAGTTCGCTTTCCAATACATCAACGGTGATGTTGACGAGATTGGCAAAAATCTCCTCTGCCGTTGCTGTCTTCCATTTTTGATCAGAGAAACCATCCCTGATCAGGAAAACCATTTTGGCGACGGCTGCCTCCTGCACAGCAAAAAAGAAGCTCTCTTTATCATCAAAGCGACTATAGAAGGTGCCGACGGTATAGCCGCAGGTGCCTGTCAGTTCGATAATGGAAATCTCGCTGATATTCTTTTTACAGAGAAGCTTTATGCCGGCGTTAATCAATTCACTCTGGCGTTGCCTGCTTCTTCCCTGAAGGGCTGGTTTGACGCCATCATGTTTGTTATCCAATTGTAATTCTAGTGATTTTACCATACTTGCACCGGCGCTCATTCGTGTGACGGGCGATCCTATCACAGCGAATGTACGAAAAAACTTGAAAAGAGTAAAATAATAATTATCGTTATTATTTATAAAAACGAAATATGAAATAACATTTGTGGGAGGCGATGAGTGAGGAAGATGTCATCGCAATGGCTGGCCCTTAAAAATCCGAAATAAAAAAGCGGGCAAAAATACACTGGGGAGGGATACCAATGGGAGTGCGTGGTTTCTTATGGCTGCTTAGCAGTGTTTTACTTTGGTCAGCAGTATCAGTACAGGCGGAAACTGTCTTGAAAATGGGACTGGCAGCTCCTGAAAAAACACCCTGGGCTGCCAATGCTCATGACATTTCCAGGCTGGTATCATCAGGGACCGGTGGTGAGGTAAAAATCAACGTATTTCCGGGAAGCCAGCTTGGAAATGAACAGGATATGATCCGGCAGGTTTCCCGTGGTCGGATCCATTTAGGGTCTTTTTCCAATACAGCCGCCAGCCTGATGGTGCCCGAAATTGCATTGCTGGCAGCCCCTTATCTCTGGGATAATCGGGCGCAGGCGGATTGTGCTCTTGATAATCATATGATTCCGGTTTTTGAAAAGAAGTTTGCTGAAAAGGGACTTGTGATCCTTGGATGGTCGGAAGTGGGTTATATGGGATTTGCTTCGCGGGAACCGATTATGGATTATGGTGATATCAAAGGCCGTAAAATTCGTGTGGCACCGACCAAGGCTTCATCCATCGCGACACAAAGCTTCGGTGCAAATTCCGTTGTCTTACCGATTACGGAGGTTGCTTCAGCCTTACAGACAGGATTGGTGGAAGGGGCTGACCTTCCGGGATTGGCCTTTACCGCACTTGGCATTGGCAAGGTGGCCGGAAACTGGATAGCAACCAATCATTCTCACCAGGTGGGTATTGTGTTGATGAACCAGAAGGCCTGGAAGCGACTGAACGCCGAGCAGCAACAGGCCTTTATTGATGCACAAAGTGCGACGGATACCTTACGCGGGCAGGTAAGGGGCGCAGAGAAATTCACTCTGGGTAAATTCGCTGAAGCCGGCGGGAAAGTTGTTACTCCTGCAGCAGATGATCTGAAAAAGTGGCAGGCAAGTGGGGAACAGGCGCGGAAAGACCTTATCCAGGCTATCGGAGGGGATGCCAAAACCATATATAGCGATATTCTGTCAGCCAAGGAAAGCTGCAAGAGTTAGAACGACGGCTGAAAAGACCCGATCATGACGCGTGCCATGCGTATGCTCTATAAGATAGAGGCCGGAATAACAATCGTAGCCTATATCGCGACAACCGTCAGTCTATTGGCAGATGTCCTGGGCCGAGAAATTTTCGGACACGGTGTTTGGGGCGCGCCGCGATTTGCGGTTTATGCCGCTATTATCGCGGGTTTCCTTGGAATGTCGCTGGCGGCAGCCGATGGGCGCCATGTGCGGCCTCAGTTTCTGGACTTTTTGATCCCGACACCTTTCGATCCTTATATGAACCGCCTGGCTGATGTCCTGTCGGCTTTTCTGTATGGCGGCCTTGGCGTTCTGGCCTGGGGATTTGTCAAGGTCAGTATTGAAAATGGTGATACGGCACCGGTGCTGGACTGGGTGCTTTGGCCTATTCAATTGATATTACCATACACTTTCTTCTCCGTGGCTCTCCGATATCTGGTGAATGCAATTTTCCCGCAAAGCAAAGCTATTCAAAAGTTGAAAGAAGGGGATGCACATTGATCTTGCTTGGCCTTCTCCTGCTGCCGGTTTTGTTGTTGATCCTGAGGCAGAATCTTATTCTGATCCTGTTCAGCGTTGCCGCTTATATCCACTACTTCTACGGTGATGGCGTTCTTGAGTATATCGTTGAGGATATGTGGATCGGTCTTGATAAAGAGGTTCTTCTTTCAATTCCGCTTTTTATCCTCTGTGGCAACGTGATGACAAAAGGGGAGATTGCGAAAAGGCTTATTCATCTCACGACGTTGTTGTCATCTCCTTTTCCAGGCGGGTTGGCTCTGGCAACCATTCTCTCCTGCACGGTTTTTGCTGCGATTTCAGGCTCTTCCGCGGTGACGTTACTCTCCGTTGGTGCGGTTTTGTACCCGGCCCTGATTGAAGCCGGATATGATCGGAAATTTGCCCTTGGTGCATTGGCATCCGGTGGAACCCTCGGTGTTGTGATACCGCCCTCTATCCCGATGATCCTGTATGGCATTGTGACGGAAACATCCATCACCGACCTTTTTCTGGCCGGTGTGATTCCGGGACTGATCCTGACAGCCGTGATGGGGGGATATGCTTTATACAGAAACCGTCATATTCCGAGGATCCGCGTTTCCGGATCAGAGCTGATGGCCAGTGTTCGAAGGGGAATGTGGTCTGTCTTGATGCCGGTTATTTTGCTCGGCGGAATTTATACGGGATACTTTACCCCGACGGAGGCCGCGGCCGTTGCCCTCAGTTATGCTGTCCTTGTAGAAACTCTGATCCACAAAGCGATGAAGCTGCCGGATTTCTATGAAATCGGCTTATCAACCGCCAGACTACTCGGCTCTCTCTATCCGCTTCTGGCTATCGCCATGAGTCTCAACCTGTTGCTGGCGACAGAGCAGGTACCACAGCAGCTTGCCGAATGGGTGGGAGCGCAAGTCAGCAGTCCGATTACTTTCCTGCTGGCGATCAATCTATTTTTGTTGGTGATCGGATGTGTTCTGGATATTAATGCGGGTATTTTGATTTTAGCTCCGATCCTGCTGCCGCTCGCCCAGAGTTTCGGTATTCATCCGGTTCATTTCGGTATTATCATGGTGATAAATCTGGAGATCGGTTTCCTGACACCGCCCATCGGCATTAATCTGATGATTGCCATGACGGCTTTTAACGAGCAATTCCGGCTGATCTGTCAGTCGGTGATCCCGTTTATTTCCCTGATTCTGATTGTTCTTGTATTCGTGACATTTATTCCAGATCTTGCTTTACTAGCAATTCGATAGACGGCTTCAGGTAAAAGCCTTGAAGGTGATCATGGTAAAGGTGTCTTTGATATTGGACAGGGTTTGAATCTGTTCATTGACGAAATGCCCGATATCCTGCTCTTCATCCAGATAGCATTTCATCATCAGGTCATAATTGCCGGAAATGGAATAGACTTCGGAAACCTGCTCGACCTTTTCAACAGCCTGATTGGCGACATCATAAGCTTTTCCAAGTTCACATTTGACCAGGACAAAAATTGTCTTCACGGGATCTATTCCTTTCAGGCTTTCAAGTAAATTTGTCTTACCTGATTTTTAGAGCATATTTCGTTTAATTGGAAGCATTTGACTTGTTTTTCGGGTCTGCTGACAAGGCGTGCTTCGCGCGGTGGTCCGGGCTGACCATAAGCGTCGCACAACATGGTCGGGAGGTCCGAAAAACAGGCCTTCGATGGGCCCGATCAATCTATTTCATACGTTGGGCGCTTGCCCGATGCGTCGCATCGCGTTGCTTGTCGCGTCTTGGATATGAACTGATTTGGCCGCACCAAATGCTTCCAATTAAACGAAATATGCTCTAAGCGAATGGCAAAAGCTCAACGCGTTCGAGGATTAAAAAAGGAGCCGTCTGGCTCCTTCGCGTTACTTGGAAGCAGTTTTCCGGAAAGGTATGTTGAAGAAGGCCGGGACATGTTCACCAAGCCCAAGGACCGGAACATCGTCTTCATCTTTTGAATAACGGGATCTTTTGGGTCTCGTATTCTTTTTGGGCTTCCAGTCATCATTATCCGAGGATGAGGAGGGGGATGAGGACTGCTTTCTGCCTCTTGAGGTGCCCTTGGTGCCTTCGTCTTTCCTGGATCGTTTGGAACGGGATTCGATTTCTTTGCCTTCGGCAACGACGTCATCCATACCGTCAATCTTGATCAGCGGAATTTCTTTGCCGATGGTTTTATAGATCGCTTCCAGATATTTACCGTCTGCTTTGGTGGCCAATGTATAGGCATGGCCTTCCTGTCCGGCGCGGCCTGTCCGGCCAATGCGGTGGACATAATCTTCCGCATGGATCGGAACGTCGAAATTGAACACATGACTGACATTAGAAATGTCGATGCCGCGGGCCGCGACATCAGAACACACCAGATGAGAAATTTCACCGGATTTGAATTTTTCCAGTGTTTCCATGCGATGGCTTTGTGTCATATCGCCGTGCAGAGCACCTGCACTGAACGTGTGCTTGGTCAAAGAACCCAGGAGAATATCCACATCTTTTTTTCGGTTACAGAAGATGAAGGATGTTTTGACAGCGTCATCTGACAGCATCTTGCGAAGAGCCGGACGCTTTTCACGTTTCTGAAGTTTTACCAGCCCTTGCGTGACTGTGCTGGCCGCGGCGGACGGCGCTTCAACCTCAATCTCTTTCGGGTTCATCAGGAATTTATCAGCCAGTTTACGCATATCCTTAGACATGGTGGCTGAGAAAAACAGTGTCTGGCGAAGAGGCGGCATCAGGGAAACAATTCGCTCCACATCCGGGATGAAACCCATATCCATCATGCGGTCTGCTTCGTCGATCACCAGTGTTTTAACACCGTTGAGCAAAACCTTGCCTCGTTCGAAATGATCCAGCAGTCGGCCGGGTGTAGCAATCAGGACATCAACGCCTTTATCGAGTTTGGCTTCCTGGTCAGCAAAGGAAACACCACCGATGAGCAGCGCCATGGAAAGCTTATTGTATTTTCCGTATTTTTCGAAATTGTCAGCAACCTGTGCTGCCAGTTCGCGGGTCGGCTCCAGAATAAGCGACCGGGGCATACGGGATTTTGTTTGGCCCGACGCCAGGATATCAATCATGGGGAGCGTGAAGCTGGCCGTTTTACCGGTGCCGGTCTGTGCCGTACCCAGAACATCGCGGCCCATCAGGACAACGGGAATTGCTTTTTCCTGAATGGGTGTCGG
>DIYE01000329.1:0-452 GCA_002428885.1 Alphaproteobacteria bacterium UBA6062 | reverse complement strand
GCTTTTTCCTGAATGGGTGTCGGTGTGTCATAACCGGAATCGTCAACGGCTTTGAGGACGTCCGGGCTCAGGCCAAGGTCTGCAAATGTCATGCGTAAAGCGCTACCACCAATATTTCAAATTACTAAAAACACAGGGCAATTTAGTGAATAAAGTGGCCCTGTCAAACATTTCCTCGGTGTTTTCAGGCAATTCCGAGGCGATTTGGGGAGTATATACCCTTAAATGTTTCAAAATTGTGTATTCGGTGTTCTATATAACACAGTATTTGATGGTCTGACTATTTTTTAGGGAAGTAACAATGAGTGAAAAACATCCGCTGATCCTTGTTCCGGGACTTCTTTGCACAGCAGATTTGTGGCGGGATCAGATTCAAGCCCTTTCTGATGTTGCCGATATGACTGTGCCGGAACACCATCTGGATGACGATATTTCCATGATTGCCGATCGTA
>DIYE01000378.1 GCA_002428885.1 Alphaproteobacteria bacterium UBA6062 | reverse complement strand
GCTCGCAGATGCCGGGGCCCGTGTTATTAAAATCGAACGTCCCGAAGGTGACTTTGCCCGCCAGTATGATAATGTCGTTAATGGTGAAAGCGCATATTTTGTCTGGCTTAATCGGGGTAAAGAGTCTTTACAGATCGATATCAAAAACGAAGGCGATCTGAAGCTCCTGAAGAAAATTATAAAAAAGGCCGATATTTTTATTCAAAATCTCGCCCCAGGTGTATCCACCAGATATGGACTGGATAACAATAGTTTAAGAGAAGATCACCCTGCTCTCATAACAGTAGATATCTCCGGCTATGGAGAGGATGGTCCCTATGCCGATATGAAGGCCTATGACATGCTTGTACAATCAGAAACAGGCCTGGCAATGGTTACCGGCTCTCCTCAGGAGCCGGGACGTGTCGGCGTCTCGGTTTGTGATGTGGCGGCCGGCATGCATGCACTTGTCGCCGTTCTGCAAGCCCTTTATGAAAGAACGATCACCGGAAAAGGAAAAGCGGTTAAATCCACTTTATTCGCAGGTATGGCCGACTGGATGACGGTCCCTCTACTACATCAGGAATATGGTGGAAAAGCGCCTGGCAGGGGTGGCCTTAGTCATCCCTCCATCGCTCCTTATGAAGCGTTCAAAACCGGAGATGGTGGGCAAATCGTTATCTCCATCCAAAACCAGACCGAATGGCGAAATTTATGTGAAAAGGTTCTCGCCGCCGCCCATATGACAGATGACCCTCGATACAAAACCAATGTTGACCGGGTTGCAAACCGACAGCAATTACATGAGGACATAACCCATATTTTTGGAACAATGACGCGCCCGGAAGCCATGGATAAGCTCAAAGCTGCCCGAATTGCCTTCGGCTCTCTTAACAGTGTTGAAGATCTGTCTTCGCATCCTCAATTGGAACGCCGCGAGGTCCAATCCCCTTCCGGCCCCGTTAATCTTGTGGCTTCCCCAATCTGCTTTGCGGGGGAAGAGGACAGGTTCGGCGATATCCCGTCCCTTGGCCAGCATAATGAAGCATTGCGAGCGGAATTTGAGGAGGATACCCAAGAGTGACAGATCGGGAAACCCTTCTCAAGGAACGGTATGGCGAAGCCTATAAGTGGCTTGCCGGCTTTGCCGTTGTCCTGGGTCTCCTGACAACCATCTTTTCATCAACCATGATCAATGTCGCCCTGACGGATATCATGGACACTTTTAAAATCACCCAATCCTCCGCTCAGTGGATGGCAACCGGATTTCTGTCAGCTTCCAGTGTCGGCATGCTGTGTACTGCCTGGCTAATGCAGGCCGTTGGACCGAGACTGACATTCGCACTGGCAACCTTGCTCTTTATTGCAGGAAGTATAACGGGCTGGCTATGCGGCAGCTTTGAACTTCTCATCGTTGCAAGACTGCTTCAAGGCGTGGGGGCCGGCCTCACGCAACCTCTATCCATGGCGTTGGTTTTTATTCTCTTTCCCGCAGAAATCAGAGGAAGAGCCATGGGCTTCTTCGGGATGGGCGTTGTTCTGGGGCCCGCCTTCGGTCCTGTTATTGGTGGGGTTATTGCAGATAATTTCGGCTGGCAGATGACATTTATTGCTGCTGTCCCATTATCCGCAATCGCGGCCATTCTTGGATATCTTCTACTGCCGGACAGGAAACAGGACAGCGTCACGCCCGCCTTTAACCTTCTAAGCTTTCTGCTGATTACAGTAGCTGCCGGCGGTTTGTTGACAGGCCTCTCCAATAGTCAGTTCGAACCGTTTAGCGATACTTCCGTCTATCCCTATCTGGTCGTTTCTTTTATTGCCTTTGTTCTGTTTCTAAGGCGGGAAATCACATCTACTGTCCCGCTTGTCCAGCTAAAAATGTTCAAGGACAGCAAACTGATTTCGACAGCGGTCGTCGGTGCCTTTACCAGCGCAGGCCTTTTCGCCAGCGTTTACGCCCTTCCTCTGTTTGGCCGTACTGTTCTGGATCAGAACGCCACTGAAGCAGGTTTGCTTCTGTTCCCGGCCGGCATCGCTCTTGTGATAGTCTTCCCGCTGGTTGGGCGGCTCATTGACAGTATACCGGTTCATCGGCTGATTGTGTCCGGGCAGGTTCTGTTTGTTATCTCGTTATTGGTGATCAGTTATGCCGATGGCAGCAGCAGTTATCTCTATCTCGCCGGCTGGATCCTGGTTAGCCGGATCGCCCTTGGATTGATCATGCCGTCCAACAGTACGTATTCTCTTTCCATCGTGAAGCCGGAAGAGGTCACCCAGGCTTCAGGTGCGTTAAATTTTGTCCGAATGCTAGGCGGGACGATAGGCGTTAATCTGACGGCCCTGTTGATTACTGCAAGAACAAATCTCTACAGCAAGGACGCGGAGCTGGCGGGCATGGATCTTGGAAGCTTCGAAGCTAAAATCACCATCTTCACTCATACCTTTCAAGACTGTTTCCTGGTTGTCGGTCTGGTCTTTTCATTGGCCCTTATCCCGTCTTTATATGTCGCCTTCTCAAACGGCGCCTTCAAGATGCAAAAAAGCCCCGCGGAATAAAATCCGCGAGGCCTTTTTTTCAGGACCATCAGCGATCAGGCGTCAGCAAATGTCTTGCCTTCCTTGACCAACCGCTCAAGCAGCGGTGCCGGCTTCCAGTAGTCACCATACTTCTCCTGATATTCCAGAAGAGTATTGTAAACATTATCAAGACCGATCGCATCGCCATAGCGCATAGGGCCACCCCGATAGACAGGCCAACCATAGCCATACACCCAGATCACGTCGATGTCGCTGGCACGGGTTGCAATCCCCTCTTCCAGGATTTTCGCTCCTTCATTGATCATCGGATAGACGCAACGCTTGAGAATTTCGTCATCGGAAATCTCACGCCGATCAATACCGGCATCCGCTGAGGCTTTGAGAATAATCTCCTCAACAACCGGGTCTGGTGTCGGTGTCCGGCTGCCATCTTTATAGAGATAATAACCGGCACCGGTTTTCTGGCCGAAGCGTCCCATTTCACAGATCGCATCGGCAACCGGGCTGGTTTCCCCCTTACCCTGGCGGATACGCCATCCGACATCATTCCCGGCCAGGTCAGACATGGCAAACGGTCCCATCGGCAGGCCGAAATCGAAGAGAACACGGTCCACATCCTGAGGCAACGCACCTTCCATGATCAGCTGGGTCGCCTGCTCACTGCGGCGATGCAGGATACGGTTACCAACAAAACCGTCACACACTCCGACCATGGCCGGAACCTTGCCGATCCGCTTGGCCAGCGCCATACAGGTTGCCATAACGGATTTGCTGGTTTTGGTCGTGCGGACTTCTTCCAACAGCTTCATAACATTGGCCGGGCTGAAGAAGTGCAGGCCGATAACGGATTCCGGGCGCTTGGTAACGTCGCCGATTTCCTCAACATCCAGGGTAGATGTGTTGGTGGCAAGAATAGCCCCGTCTTTACAGATACCATCCAGTTTGGTGAACAGCTCTTTCTTCACGTCCATATTCTCAAAGATGGCTTCGATAACGATATCGACATCTTTAACATCGTCAAGACTGGTTGTCGGGGTCAGCAAGGACATGCATTTATCCATGGCCTCCTGACTCATCCGGCCTTTGGAAACCGTCGCTGCATAATTTTTCTTGATAACAGCAACACCGTTATCCAGCGCATCCTGATTAGTTTCAACAATCGTCACCGGAATACCGGCCTGCAGGAAGTTCATGGCAATACCGCCGCCCATGGTTCCGGCGCCGATAATACCGGCCGTATTGATATCAATAAGCGGCGTGTCCTTGGGAACATCAGGAATTTTCGCAGCCTGGCGTTCAGCAAAGAAGAAATAGCGCTGGCTGAAGGACTGTTCGCCCTGCATCAGCTCTATAAAGAGTTCTCGCTCCCGCTTAAGACCGTCCGGGAACGGCAGTTCAACGGAAGCCTGAACCGCTTTGATACAGTTCTCAGGCGCTTCGAAATTGCGGGTTTTTCGAGCAATGGACTTGCGGAAATCATCAAAGATACCGGGATTTTCCTTTGCTTCCTGCAGCTTGTCATCGCGGTCACTGATTTTGACCAGCGGCCGACCCTCAGCGACAACTTTTTCAGCAAAGGCAATGGCACCGGCTTTCAGATCACCGTCGACAACCTCGTCAACGAGACCGACGGTCAGGGCTTTCGCTGCGCCAATCGGATTACCGGACGTGATCATTTCCAGGGCCATCTGGATACCCACAACGCGAGGCAGGCGCTGTGTACCACCGGCACCTGGCAGGATACCGAGCTTCACTTCCGGCAAACCAACCTTTGCTTTCGGACTGGCGACCCG
>DIYE01000103.1 GCA_002428885.1 Alphaproteobacteria bacterium UBA6062 | reverse complement strand
GGTGAGGTTTCTTAACCTCAAAACTGTCGCCGCCCGTCAAAACCGGAAAATAGGGATCAAGGCCGTAATCCGTCACAACCTGCTTGGCAAAACCATAAGGTTTATTCGTGCAGATCGCCAGGGAATTGCCGTTGTCTTGAAGGGTCGAAATGACGTCCATCATACCGGGATAGGGGACGCTGTGATCAGATAAATGATCCCCGTAATAGTCAAAAAAGACCTGAACAAGATCTTCGTATGCCTGCTCCTCAAGCATTCCGCCCGTCGCCGTTAAACCTCGCTCCAAAAGAACACGGGCCCCTTGACCGACCATATGTTTGACACTTTCCAGCGTTACCGAGGGGCGATCTGCAACGGACAGGCAGTGATTTAACGTCGCGTAAAGATCTGGTGCTGTATCAAGAAGGGTGCCGTCGAGATCGAACAAAAGGCGCATGGGGTGCATGGGTGAAAAATCCGGAAACATTGTTTGATTTGGGACGACAATAATCATTGTGTAACAGTGCAATCAACAGATAAAAGTTGTTTCAAATACCAGCGATCGAATTGAGAAACTGAATGACTGATATTGCCACCGTTATTTTGGCGGCCGGTGCCGGAACCCGTATGCGGTCGAAAAAGCCGAAAGTCCTGCACCAGATTGCGGGTCGGGCCATGGTATCCCATCTGTTGGATACGGTAAGCGCACTTGAGCCTGATCTGAATATTGTCGTTGTGGCACCTGGAATGGATGATGTCTGCGAAGAAGTTGCACCAGCCGTAACAGCCGTGCAGATTGAGGCGCTGGGAACAGGACATGCCGTTGCGTCAGCACTGCCTAACCTTAAAGAGTTCCAAGGTGATGTTCTCGTTTTATATGGAGATACGCCTCTTATTACGAAGGAAACCCTGCAGCGCATGATTGATATGCGGCGGGAAGATGACGGAACGGCTGTGGTTGTCCTCGGGTTCGAGCCGGACGACCCCCTGGAATATGGCCGCCTGGTCACCAATCCCGCCGGAGACTTGGAAGCAATTGTGGAATTTGCGGATGCGTCTGAGGCTGAAAAGGCGATTGGCCTGTGTAATTCCGGTGTTATGGCAATCAAGGGTACTCTTATTCAGGATCTGATGGACGCAATTGATAACGACAATGCCAAGAATGAATATTATCTGACGGATATTGTCGAAATCGCCCGGACGAAGGGGCATGTTTGCAAAGTTGTAAAAGGGGCAGAGAGTGAGCTTCTTGGTGTCAATAACCGAATGCAGCTTGCCGAAGCAGAGGCCATCGCTCAAAAACGCTGGCGCCATGCAGCCATGGCAGGCGGGGTGACCCTTATTGACCCGGACAGCGTCTTTTTCTCTGCTGATACGACGCTTGGCAGGGATGTGGTGATAGAACCGAACGTCTTTTTCGGCCCTGGCGTCCGTATTGGGGATGATGTTCGTATCAAGGCCAATTCCCATATCGAAGGAACCTCAGTTGGTGATGGTGCCCAGATCGGCCCTTTCGCGAGATTACGGCCCGGTGCGGATATTGCGGATGACGTCAAAATCGGCAATTTTGTCGAGGTTAAAAAAGCGACACTGGAGAAAGGGGCAAAGGTCAGCCATCTTTCTTATATCGGGGATGCACGTATTGGTGAGGAAGCCAATATCGGCGCTGGAACCATCACCTGTAATTACGACGGTTATGACAAATTCAAAACGGATATCGGGGCAGGGGCTTTTATTGGTTCCAATACAGCTCTTGTCGCACCTGTAACCGTTGGTGACGGAGCTATTGTCGGTGCGGGTAGTACTGTGACCCGGACCGTGGATAAAGATGCTCTTATGGTTGAACGGTCGACCGAAGTACAAAAACATGGTTGGGCGGAGCGGTTCCGGGCCATGAAAGCCAAACTGAAGAAATAAATTCAGCGAAGATAAAGGATAGGGGATCCTATGTGCGGAATTATTGGTGTTTTGGGTAAAACAGATGTTGTCCCGTCTCTCGTTGGCGGTCTCAAGCGCCTGGAATATAGGGGCTACGATAGCGCGGGAATTGCCACTCAAACAGCCGGCACAATGGATAGGCGTCGGGCTGAAGGGAAGCTTAAGAATCTTGAGGCCGTCCTTGAAGAGGAGCCTTTGAAGGGACTTACGGGCATTGCTCATACACGCTGGGCGACCCATGGTGTTCCTAACGAGGCGAATGCTCATCCGCATATTACGACCCATCTGTCGCTGGTTCACAACGGCATTATTGAAAACTACCGGGAACTGGCGGAAGAATTGCGTGAACGGAACTATCCGTTTTCTTCTGAAACAGATACGGAAATCGCCGCCTGGGTGATTACCAGTTTCCTGGAAGACGGCAAGACGCCAGAAGAAGCCATGGCGCTTTCTCTTAAAAAATTCCAGGGCGCCTTTTCCCTTGCCGTGATTTTCAAAGGTGAAGATGATTTGATGATTGGCGCAAAACGAGGGGCACCCTTAGCTATTGGCTGGGGGGACGGAGAAATGTTCTTCGGCTCCGATGCCCTGGCGCTGGCACCTCTGACAAACCGCATTTCCTATCTTGAGGAAGATGACTGGGCTGTTCTTCGCCGGGACGGTGCAAAAGTTTACGATCGTAACGGTGCTGAGGTGGCGCGGGAGATCAAACTCACCCAACTGTCGGGTGCGATGATCGGTAAAGGTAATCACCGCCATTTCATGATGAAAGAGATTGTCGAACAGCCCGCCGTTATCGGAGAGACCCTGAACAGTTTCTTCAATCCGAAAAGCCGGACCATTACGCTTCCAAATCTGCCTTTTGACTGGAAGGCATTACCAAAAGTGACGATTGTTGCCTGCGGCACGTCCTTTTATGCGGCGATGGTTGCCAAATACTGGTTTGAAAGCCTTGCGGGACTGGCCGTTGAAGTAGATATCGCTTCCGAATTCCGTTATCGGAGCATGCCGCTTCCTAAAGGCGGGCTGGCGCTGTTTATCTCTCAGTCCGGTGAAACAGCAGACACTTTGGCGGCGCTCCGCTATGCCAGGGAAAACGGACAGCACATCGCCAGCATCGTCAATGTAGAAGAAAGTTCCATGGGGCGGGAATCGGATTTTGTCTTCCATACTAAGGCAGGCCCTGAAATCGGTGTTGCCTCGACAAAAGCCTTTACGTGCCAGCTTATTACCCTGGCCTGTATTGCAATCGACGCCGGAATGAAGCGAGGAGCCCTGTCTCATGAGGAAGAGGCACGTCTTTGCGAAGCCATGACCGAAGTGCCCGCACGGGCAGCAGAGATCCTTGAGCATGACGGCGCAATCCGGGAGCTTGCCAAAAAGATCTTCGAAGCACGGGACATCCTGTATATCGGCCGCGGCCCGGGTTACCCGATTGCGCTGGAAGGGGCCCTTAAACTTAAAGAGCTTTCCTACATTCATGCAGAAGGCTATGCAGCCGGTGAATTAAAGCATGGACCCATTGCCTTGATCGATGAAACCGTTCCGGTGATTGTCGTGGCGCCAACGGATCACTTTTTTGAAAAGACCGCCTCCAATATGCAGGAGGTTATGGCCCGCAACGCCCAGGTTATTTTCCTGTCCGATGCGGAAGGTATGAAGCAGCTTGGGGAACATGCGCTGGGCTCTATTGAAATCCCGACTGTCGATCCGTTTGTTGCGCCAATCCTTTATGCCATTCCTGTTCAGATCCTGGCCTATCATGTTGCGGTCCTGAAAGGTACGGATGTGGATCAGCCCCGGAACCTCGCCAAATCGGTCACAGTGGAATAATGACGGGCAAGGATCGCTCAAAGCCAGTCTATCAAAGAGATGTAACCGGCTGTGCAATCGCATGTGTTGCCTGGCTTGCGGGTAACGAATACAGATCCGTCAAAAAAACCGCAGGTGATATCGGTATCGATATCACCTGCTCGAGATTGTGGTCAGATACGGCCCCCATGCGCTCTTTGCTAACTGAATACGGAATTAAAGCAGACAACCCTGAAACGCCTTTTACAAACTGGGATGATCTCCCTCCGCTTGCCTTGCTGGCAATCAAATGGCATCTGGAGAAAGGCAAACCTCACTGGCACTGGGTTGTTTATAGCCGAGAAGCAGACGGGGCCTTTGTGATGGACCCCAAGAAAGCGCTCAAGACAAATATCCGGACAGATTTCGGGCGCGTTAAGCCGAAATGGTATGTCGGTTTATCTTCTGAATGAAGACAACCCCAACGACAGTGCTCGACCTCTAAAACGTTTTTTTGTCTATTTTTTGAACGGTTTTTAGAACCTACCCGACATAGTCACATAGATTGGATTTATGTCATTCGGGAGGAGAACCGGTATGAGAAAGCGTTTCCAAGGCGTTATTTTAACGGGTTTTATTCTTGCTGTGTTTCAGCCAGCGATTTCTGATGCGCAGAATTTCTCCTCCGGGCCGGAAAAAGCCCGCATTATCTTCAATCAACAGGGCGGAAAAACCGGCACGCTGCTGCTTAAGCACCAAAAGCTTGCTCCAGGCAAAGGAAAATACGTTCTTAAGAAAAATCAGAATATTTATCACATTCTTAAAGTAGGCGCTGTTTGCGGTCAGGGATTTTCCCTAAGACAAATCAGTTATAAGCTTGAGAGCGAACAGGTTGCACAGGTCTTGTATTCAAATAACAATCCCAATGGCCCGCGGGCTCACACGGACACATTCAAGATCATGGTTTTTAAGGAAAACAACCTTCTAAACGCAGTTCGGGAGACAATGGGGGGGTATTGGTATAACGGTTTCCCTAAAGAAGAGCGATCCCGCAGCAAGATGGCATCATTGTCACAGAAAATTAAAATCACCAGATTTTGTAAAAAACCAAATGGTGCTTTGGTTAAAGTCTCTAAGGTACGCAAGATCAAAGTCAAGAAGCTAAAAATAATCGATCTTGATTACTAAAAAGTTGAACTATCGTGTTCCTGGCGTTGAATTTCCCCGGTGCGGTCTCATTAGGAGGCCGCACTATAAAATTTAGTTTTGAACTTCTGTGAGGGTGTTTACGACAGACAGTATAGAAGCCGCGAATAATGGCCTCAACACTGGAGAGAGACATGAACAAAACAGTTATTCTGAGCATCGCTACGACATTGATGGCGACAAGTTTGATTTCTGCGGCAGGTGCTGCCGAGAAACACCGTCAACCAAGCCAACTCAAAGTCTATCAGCATACGGTGACACCAAAAGGCCCGACTTCCCTTGCCGCGCCAACGGGCGGGTATCCAACATATTCCCAGGTTTCCGGCAAGCGGGCCAAAATTATCCTTCAGCATGTTGAAGAGGGGAGTGGCGGAAACTATGCTCTGAAAGGCAATCATGCCAACAAGACCGTTCAAATCAAAATTGCAGCCCATTGCCCGGCTGGACAGGCTGTGCAGCTGGCCTATCAGCTTGGGGTTCAGTCTGTCCCCGTTTATCAGCATAACGGCAATGCCGGTCCGAATGTTGTGAAGAAAACCGTTAATGTGGTGCCCTTTGATGATAATGCACTTCTGGTATTTGCCCGCAATGAAATGGGCGGCGGCTGGCAAGGTGGTTTTCCCAAGAATGAACGTCAGAAAACCAGACATACTTCTATGACAAAGAGCATCAAACTCATCAGTAGTTGCAGCGGACAACAATCGACAAAGGTGAAAGACTACAAAATCCATATCCCGCAGGTAACGATTAGGGATAGCGACTACGATTGAGACCAAGACTAAACCGTATATTTGTCTCTCTGACTTGCGATTGCATGAAAGTGTGATCGCTTTTTTTTGTGAAGCTTAGTCTGCTAAAAGACCCGTTGGCATCCGTACCGTACGACTGCATACATCGAATTGAAACGAGTGATGAGAAGAATAATCATTTCAACCGAACATTCAAAAATTGAAAATGAACATAATTTTTGAACCTTTTATTAGGATAAACAGACGGAAGGATATAGGATTCTAATGTCTGGAAAGGCGAATGACATGAAATATTCACGTGCCGGAAAGTACAGAAAAATCGCTTTTGCTGCCTTGCCGTTTTTAATGGCGGGTGAAGCTCTGTCGGATACGGCGAACGCCAATGTGAACAGCCTGAATATCCAAAAGATAGTTGTGAGCACCGATGGCCAGACATATAAGAGTTCCAATCTCGCTTCTCATTTGAATGTGGGATATAGCGCTTCTTTTGACGCCCAGAATTCAGGGAAGGTCAAGAAATGGAAAGTCTGGGCCAGCCTTGGCGTTAAAGGCAGTCCAAAAAATGAATGGTCCCAGTTCAAAGATCATGGTTACGGAGAAAGCTATAAAGCTTTCAGCAGACCTAATAAGGTAAGCAAAGTTGCTACAGTTACCGTACCATCACACCTTGTGAGACAGGCCGCTGTCTTTTACTGCAATGCCATCGCCGCCAGTCTTAGAAATCAGGGTAAGGATAACCAGGAAATTTTTTCTGTAGACCGTACAGCGACCCTGCAGGTTAAGATGGATTATACTTATGATATGTCAGGTATTCCTGGAGGGGGATCTGGTGATATTCCACAAGGCGGCGGAAGCATTACGGCTCCCGTCAATGAGATTGAGCTGAAATGTCTTAAAGTGAAGATCGACTTTTCCCCCGCGACGAACCTCTCGTCTAATCCGTCAACCGTCACAGATCTTTCTATCACACTGACCGAAGATGCGAGTGCAGACGGTAATCGGTGCCGGGTCAATATTGCGAGCGCTTTCCATACAAGCAAGCCTAATACGGAAATTCAATACCGCTATGTCTACCGCAATATGGAAGAGAATGTTCCGGATAAATACAGCGCCTATAAAACCATTACGACCGATCATGCGAAAGTTGCGACAACAGCCGACTGGTATGATGTCCCGGTAGTGGATGGCGTTGAAAAAGGTTTAATTTGGCTGGAAAGTAAATCACCCAATAGCTTGAAGAGCCAGTGGAAAACCTACGAGATGAACTGTACGAATGAACTTTCGGTAGCGGCTATTCATCCCATCCAGCGAAACGTCAAGTTTACGGCGAAGACCGGACAGATGTATGGCGCGCAGGAATGTGCCGTCGAAGGGCATATTGTTGTCGGGCTTAAAGCGACAGGTACACCATTTGAGGGAACAGCCCGACTGGAGGTCAAAAATGAAGATGGCGAGCAATTTTCAAGCGGGAACTTCGATATTAGCCTGTCAGCCAATGGTGCCAGCTTCTTCGGCATGCCCTTTAACCCTGAATGGGGGCAGCCACTTGGTCTGACGACATCAGCCAGCGGGTTTCAGCAGCAGATGAAGCAAACTCTGAAATACCGGGTTGTGTTAAGTAAAAACGGTAACTCCAGTGGCCAGCTTCCGGCGGAAAAAGAACTTCATTTGATGTGCTCTTTCAAGGGGTTGGGATTGGGAAATCAGGTCCAGCGTCAGATTTCTGGAAGTCAAAATCTTCAGGCTGCTCAAAGTGCCGGAACTCCTGCTGTTGCCGTTGCACGCCCGTTGAGAGCTTTACCGGACCTGACCATTAAAAAAGCTGTTCAAACCGGTAAACGCCGGATGAAAGTCCTTGTTGAGAATGTTGGTAAGGGAGCTGCTAATAATAGTTTCCTGAGAATGAGCGGTGGTGCCGGTAATCAGAAAGAAAAGCGAGTTGCCAAGCTGGCACCGGGCAAAAAGGTCTGGGTTGTGATCAAATTGCCGAAAGTTGCTGATAAAGCTGTCTTTACGATCGACAGCAAACGTCAAGTCAAGGAGAGCAACGAGGGAAACAATCTGCTCTCCCAGCCGTTTAAAAAGTAACGAAAAAGATAAGCTCTGGACTAGCGGTCTGGAGTTTTTTGAACGTTTCCGCCTTGTCAACCGACAGACAGGAAAAGGTGTCTATAAGAGAGGACCGTATCATGTTTGACAGATTTGCAGAAACAAGCCTGAAGGCTGTGACACTGGTGGCGACCGGGGGGATTTTACTGGCTATTGGAACAGCACACTCTGCCGAAATACACGATTCTCAAGTGACATCGGTTCTTACGAAAACTCTGATTGTCGGATCTGACGGCAGAAAATACACCCACAGCAAAACTGGAGATTTCAAGGCGAGGATCCGGGTTAATATGGATGCCGGATTTTCAGGACGCTTTCGGAGCTGGAGGACTTGGTTGAAAATCGGCAGAGAAGGAATCTTGCGATCCTATTGGCCGGAATATACGGTTGGCGCTTATTATAAGTCCTACAGCAGTTCTGACCGTCCCAAAAGAGTTGACCGTACGGTTGTCGCGTTTGCTCCCAAATCTGAAATTGAACGGCTTCTGCTCGGACAGTGTAATACCATGGCAGCGGAACTGCGGGACGGCGGAATGTCTGATGAGCAGATTTTTTCCATTGATCGCGAGATTACCATGACGGCAATCAGTCAGCTGTCTTATGATCAGACGGGGATTGATGGATTAAGTTTCGTTGGTGCTCAATCCGGTAAGGAATTTACCCTCAGGTGCGAAAAACACAGAGATTTGTCAGGTGCGGGCTCGATTGCCGAGGTTCCGTCAAAGGTGACAGAAGCTTCCACCACCCTTGTGGAGCAGCCAACCCTAAATGGCGGCAACTGCCGCGTCAGGATCAACGGTGTCTTTAGAACAGATCGTTCCGATACAGAGGTCAAATACCGTTACGTTTATACGGAAATGGACGGATCCAACAGGAAAGTCAGCAATCTGAAAACAACTCAAACCGATCATGCAAAGGTTGCCATGACAACGGATGTCTATGACATTCCAATTGTTAGCGGGCGTGAACGCGGGCGGATCCGGGTCGAGAGCGTTCAGCCTAATTCTGTCAAAAGCGGCTGGAAGACTTTCGATATGAATTGCTCTGAAGGGCTTTCCGTCACGACCAATCACCCCGTCCAGCGGGATGTCAAATTTGTGGTCGACAAGACTAGAAAGTTTGGAGATCAGGTCTGCCCTGTTAGCGGACATATCGTGGCAACGATTAAAACGACAGGAACCGCTTTCAAGGGGACTGCCAAATTGACCGTCCAAAATAAATTCGGTCAAACGCAGGCCAGTCCGACAAGGAGTATCAACCTGGATGAGCAGGCGACGACCCTTTTCGGCTTTCCCTATACGATAAGGTGGGGCGGCAATGCTACGACCCTTGCGCCCAACCTGAGCTGGCCGCATCCGGCAATGAAGCAGACACTAAAATGGCGACTGTCCCTTGCTAAAGAAGGCTCCAATGGTCCGGGGGCGCAGGCACCGCAAAAGAATATCCTTGTGCAGTGCCACTATCCGGGAGCACCGTTGGTTACTCAGGTGACGCCAGGTCTTACAAGCGGGGGCGCACCGCAGCTTGCGGATCTGACGATCCTGAAAGCCGAGCAGACCGGTAAGAAGAGGATGAAAATTCTGATTTCCAATAAGGGAAAGAAGAAGGCTTCCAACTTCAAGATTCTGATGTCAGGTGGTGTAGCCAATTCGAAATCGATCCTTATCGGCAATCTCAAAGCCAAGAAGTCGAAATGGGTTACGATTAAACTTCCGAAAAAAGCCGATAAGGCCGTTTTCAGGATAGATAATGCCAACCAGATTAAAGAATCGAACGAGAAGAATAACACTCTAACCAAGAAGTTTAAGTAGCAGCGTTGAATGAAGAAAAAACTGGCCTCTGGCCGGTTTTTTTGAACGCTTTCCCTGTTTCATACGACTTATAAGTATCACGGAAACAGGAGGGATACATGTTTCTTATACTCAAAAAATCTACTTTGATTGCATCTGCCTTGATTATGACACTGGGTGTCGCCGGTGAGGCTTTCGCCGCCGGCGGCCCAAGCCGTACAAACGGCGCTAATAACGG
>DIYE01000222.1 GCA_002428885.1 Alphaproteobacteria bacterium UBA6062 | reverse complement strand
ACCGGCAATCCCCTTAAAACCTCAAAACCGCGGCCCGAACGGATTTCCTCCCGCCAGCCATCTATTTTCCCGGACAGGCGCGGCAACGGAAAGTCCGAAGCCTGAAGATCCCGCGTCTCTTTTCCGCAAGCCTGTGCCGTCTTTATAGCGGCTTCAATTTCCTGAACATCGCCGACTGAAAATTCCTCGATCCAACCGGTGGTCTTCCGAAGATCCCGGCCGTACCAGGCGGCTTCATTTTCAACCACTTCGGTCGCCGGTGCCGTGTGAGGACGATCAAAATAATGCCGGGTCTGATCCCGGTAGGACATAAATCCGCTCATCATCCTACCTCTCAGGCTGTTTTCAGTTTCACCAGGAACTTCATCTCTCCTTCCATAAGGAGTTCATTCCGCTGGTTATGGACCGTCGATGCCACCGTGATGACGCCTGTTTTGCTTTGCGCCTTCAGATCCGAAATGACCAGCATGGGATAAACCGTATCCCCGGCGATCAGTGGTTTGAGGAATTTACTGGATTGCTCAATAAAGCCGATCATGCAGTCACCCAGCACATGAGGAAACAACCCCGCACCCGGGCAGGTCTGGATCAGCACCTGAAAGCCATGGGCAAGCAAACCGTCATAGCCCAGCTCCTTGCAATATTCTTCGTCATAATGGATCGGATGGTTGTCCCCCGAAGCCAGTTGGAAAGCCGCGAAGTTGGCGTCCCCGATGGTCCTGGAAGGAATAGGAAAACGATCTCCGATTTTCAGATCTTCAAAGCCCTTGGTCTCCACAAGGGTATGTTTGAAAGGATCATACCGGTCGGACGGTTTTGAAGAATTACCCATTTTATTCCTTTTCTGACAGCCCCTTTACGACCCTGCCCGGATCATCGGGGTTCTGTCCTTTCGCTTGTTCATTATTCTTTTTATCAGCGTCGAGACCTTATTTTTGAAGTCCCTAATTCTTCCTTAGATGATATTTTGTCTAAATGGAAGCATTTGACCGCTTTTACGATTCAAGATGATTCACCGGACAGCGAAGCCGTTCTGAGGCCTTTATTTACAGAATTTCAGACATTTGATGAGACGCGGCAGACAAAGAGCGGCCCGAAATGGCAGTTTGCAACAAAAACTTCATTCTTCCCCTTGAATCCTGTTGACTTAAGGAAGGCCATGGATATATTGCGGCCTTCAATTGAGGTGCGCGGGGAAATACGTCCCGGCGACCATCCATTATGTTCGAAACGGATCAGCCATGTTTGCAGTGATCAAAACAGGCGGCAAGCAATATAAAGTCGCCAAAGACGATGTTATCAAGGTAGAACGCCTGACAGGTGAAGCTGGAGATACCATTCAGCTCGACCAGGTTCTGGCTGTTGCCGGTGATGACGGGGCCTTGACAGTTGGCGCGCCCATCGTGGAAGGCGCGACAGTGTCCGCCACTCTGCTGGAGCAGGCCCGCGCCGATAAAATCGTCGTTTTCAAAAAGAAACGTCGTCAGAACTACCGTCGTAAAGCCGGTCACCGTCAGGACCTGACCGTCTTGCGGATTACTGACATTGCTGCTTCCGGCGCCAAGAAAAAGGCCGCCCCGAAGAAAGCAGCAGCACCGAAAAAAGAGGCAGCTCCTAAAAAGGAAGCAGCCCCTAAGAAAGAAACTGCTAAGAAAGCCGCCCCTAAAAAGGCAGCGGCCAAGAAAAGCGAGGAGTAAGCTAGATGGCACATAAGAAAGCTGGCGGTTCATCCCGTAACGGTCGCGACTCAGCCGGTCGCCGCCTTGGCATCAAGAAATATGGCGGCGAAGCTGTTATCCCAGGCAACATCATTCTGCGCCAGCGCGGCACCAAATGGTACCCGGGAGACAATGTTGGCATGGGCAAGGATCACACCATCTTCGCCGTTACCGAGGGTAAAGTTAAATTTACCAAGAAAAGTGGCGGAAAGATCTATGTATCCGTAGACGGTCAGGCGTAACGTCACCGGGCACGGTTTTAGAGATTGAAGAAGGGGAATGGTCCGGCCATTCCCCTTTTTTGTGTTTATACAACTCTGCAGGCAAGCATCATGAAATTTCTCGATCAGGCAAAAGTCTATCTGAAATCCGGTAACGGAGGGCCCGGCTCTCTCAGCTTCCGGCGTGAGAAATATATTGAATTCGGCGGTCCTAACGGCGGCGATGGTGGCCGTGGCGGATCGGTTATTGTTCGCTGTGTCGACGGGCTCAACACACTCATCGATTACCGCTATCAGCAGCATTTTAAAGCCAAAAACGGCGGACACGGCATGGGCCGAGACCGGACAGGCGCGGCAGCACCGGATGTCATCCTGAAAGTCCCGGTCGGCACGCAGGTCCTCGAAGAGGATAATGAAACCCTGATTGCCGACATGACCGAAATCGGTCAGGAAATCACACTCTGCCAGGGAGGTGACGGCGGTCGCGGCAATGCAGCCTTTAAAACCTCGACCAACCGGGCTCCGCGAAAATTTGAACCGGGCTGGCCGGGTGAGGAACGCTGGATCTGGCTGCGCCTCAAACTGATTGCCGATGCCGGCCTGGTGGGATTGCCCAATGCAGGTAAATCCACGTTTTTGAGTGCCACCAGCCGGGCCCGTCCGAAAATTGCCGATTATCCCTTCACCACCCTCGTCCCTCAGCTTGGCGTTGTTGGCGCCGGCGGCCGGGAGTTTGTCCTTGCTGATATTCCGGGCCTTATCGAAGGGGCATCGGAAGGTATTGGGCTTGGACATCGTTTTCTGGGACATGTTGAACGTTGCCGCGTATTGCTGCATCTGGTCGACGGTACGGAAGAAGATGTGAGCACCTCCTACAAAACCATTCGCGGCGAGCTGGAAGCCTATGCAGAGGATCTCGCTGCCAAAGAAGAGATTCTGGTCCTGAACAAGATCGATTCTCTTCTTGATGAAGAAATTGAGGAGAAGGTCTCTGAGCTGGAAAAACTCTCCGGCAAGAAGGTCATGACCATTTCAGCCGTTACTGGTGATCAGGTGGAAGACGTGCTCTTTGCCCTCCTCGATATTATTCACGCCGATAAGGAAGAAGAAAAAGCCGAGCTTGCGGCAACGGAACGCGAAGAAGCCGGGGAAGAACCTGAAACATGGCAGCCTTAAGCGACAGACTGACCGGCGCCAAGCGTATCGTCATCAAGATCGGCTCTGCCCTTCTGGTGGATAGCGAAAGCGGCAAGCTTCGAAAAGAGTGGTTATCCGCCCTGGCTGAAGATATTGCCGCTTGCCGATCCCGGGGCCAGGAAGTGCTGATCGTCTCTTCAGGCTCCATCGCCATGGGGCGGCAGGTTCTGGGATTGAAGCCCGGCACACTGAAACTGGAGGAAAGCCAGGCCGCGGCTGCAACCGGCCAGATCCAGCTCGCCCATGCCTATCAGGATATTCTGGGAACCGTGGATCTAAAAGTTGCACAGATCCTTCTTACATTGAGCGATACGGAAGAGCGTCGCCGCTATCTCAATGCCCGCAGCACCCTGACAACCCTTCTGGGACTGGGCGCGGTTCCTGTGGTCAACGAGAATGACACCGTTGCCACCAGCGAGATCCGTTATGGCGATAACGACCGCCTGGCAGCACGGGTCGCTCAAATGATTGGCGCTGATTGCCTTATCTTACTGAGTGATGTGGATGGCCTCTATGAGGAAGATCCAACCCGCAATCCGAACGCCCGGTTTATCGAACAAGTCACCTCCCTCACCGAAGACATCATGGCCATGGGCGGCGGTGTTCAGACGGCTGTCGGCAGCGGCGGCATGGTCACTAAGCTTAAAGCGGCACAAATCGCCATGGCGGCCGGCTGTCATATGTATATTGCCAGCGGCACAGTCCTGCACCCGATTGCCGCGATCGAACAGGGCGCCCGGACGACCTGCTTTGTTGCCGAGGATACTCCCCGCAGCGCCCGCAAGAAATGGATTGCCGGTGGTTTGTCGGTTCAGGGTACCTATGTTGTCGATGCCGGGGCCCAGGCCGCCCTTAATCGGGGAACCAGTCTTTTGCCGGCCGGTGTGACCGGCGTGGAAGGTCAGTTCGACCGCGGTGATCTGGTCAGTATCAGGGCTCCAGACGGACGAGAGCTCGGGCGTGGCCTGTCGGCCTATTCTTCGGATGACGCCCATCGGATTATCGGCCATAAAAGTAGTGAGATTGCAGAAATTCTGGGCTATTCTGGCCGTGATGAGATTGTTCATCGCGACGAACTGGTCCTGGACTAGGCCGTATGTTTTATACGGCCTAATTTGACCCCAATAAAAACGGAAAACGGTTATGACAGCATATTCCAACATTACAGAAAACAGCTCGATCGACAGCGTAATGGAGGATCTCGGCCGCGGTGCAAAGGAAGCCGCCCGAATTCTGTCTCAAAGCCCGACCGATGCAAAAAACACAGCTCTTCTTGAAGCCGCGAAATCCTTGCGGGAAAACTGCCCTGCCATTCTTGAGGCCAACGCAAAGGACATGCAGGCGGCTGAGGAAAAAGGGACGGCGCCGGCCTTTCTGGACCGCCTCAAACTGGATGAAAGCCGGGTCGAAGCCATGGCCAGAGGCCTTGAGGATATCGCCGGTCTAAAAGATCCGGTAGGAGATGTCATTGCGGATTGGGATAGGCCCAACGGCCTGGAAATTTCCCGTGTCCGCGTTCCGCTGGGTGTCATCGGGATTATCTACGAGTCCCGGCCCAATGTAACCGCCGATGCCGGTGCCCTCTGCCTGAAAGCAGGTAATGCCTGTATCCTGCGGGGCGGGTCTGAAAGCTTCCATTCAACACGGGCCATCTGGGATTGCCTGCAGGATGGCCTGCAAAAAGCCGGACTGCCCGGTGAAGCGATCCAGATCATTCCCACCACCGACCGGGCCGCTGTCGGCAAATTGCTGACCATGGCCGAGACGGTTGATGTCATCGTACCACGGGGCGGACGCAACCTGATCGAGCGGGTTCAGAAAGAAAGCCGGATCCCCGTCTTTTCCCATTTGGACGGCCTCGTCCATATGTATCTGGATAAGCAGGCGGACCCTCAGAAAAGCATCGATTTGGTGTTTAACTCCAAAATGCGCCGGACCGGGATTTGCGGTTCTCTGGAAACCCTTCTCGTCGACGAACAGGTCGTTGAAAGCCATCTCAAACCCATTCTGGACCGATTGATTGATGGTGGCTGCGAAATCCGGGGGGATGACCGTATCCAGGCGGCAGATGACCGCGTTAAAGCGGCAGCGGACGTTGACTGGCAAACGGAATATCTGGACGCCATTCTGTCTGTAAAAGTCGTCTCCGGACTGGAAGAAGCCGTCTCCCATATCGACACTTACGGCTCCCACCATACGGACTGCATCGTGACGGAAGATGAGGCCACAGCAGCCAGGTTCCTGGGGGATGTGGACAGTGCCATTGTCTTGCATAATGCCTCTACACAGTTTGCCGATGGCGGCGAGTTTGGCATGGGGGCTGAAATCGGAATCAGCACCGGCAAGATGCATGCGCGCGGCCCGGTTGGCGTGGAACAACTGACCAGTTTTAAATATCAGGTTAAGGGAACGGGCCAGACACGGCCTTAAGGATAATGCGCGCGCAGCAAATCGGCCTGCTGGGCGGGTCCTTCAATCCCGCCCATGAAGGCCATCTCTATATCAGTAAAACGGCCCTGCGCTCGCTGGGCCTGGATCAGGTCTGGTGGCTTGTCTCCCCGCAAAACCCGCTAAAGCCGGAAGACGGCATGGCGCCGCCGAAAGAGCGACTGGCGTCGGCCCGGAAACTGGCACGCTCCCGGAGAATCAGTGTTTCCACTTTTGAATTCGAGCTCGGTCAGACTTACACCGCCAATACCCTGATTGCCTTAAAAAGGCGATACCCGTTTCACCGTTTCGTCTGGCTGATGGGGGCCGACAATCTGGTCCAGATCCCGGAGTGGTATCGCTGGCGGGATATCTTTGAAACACTGCCCGTCGCCGTTTTTGACAGACCGGGTTCCACCTTTCAGGCTCTGTCCGGCCAAGCCGCCGGACTATATGCCAGGCACCGGCTTTTTCCATCGGGATTTGGGAGACCTCTTCAGGATTTTGCGTTATCTCCGGCTCCGGCCTGGACATTCATTTCGCATACGAAACATAAATTAAGCAGCACGAAAATAAGAAATCTTTATGACACGGCAGGAAAAACTTGCTCTTCCCCTTAAAAACTCCCACATTAAGGGTATTGATACAGCTGAGAATGACTCTCTGTCAGCCGGTATCATGATTTATTTGACCATTGGAGTAGACTTAACCCAATTATGAAAGCTAAAGAAGCTGTCGTTTCAAAACTCCGCGACCTGGTCCATGCAAGCCTGCTGGACGACAAAGCGGAAGATGTTGTTTCCATTGACCTCTCCGGTAAAACCTCCTTTGCAGATTATATGGTGATTGCGAACGGACGCTCCTCCCGTCAGGTAGGCGCGATGGCCGAGCATTTGAAAGACCGTATCAAGGATGCCGGTTTCGGTCTTGTACAGATCGAAGGGAAAGCCAATTGTGACTGGGTCCTGGTGGATGCAGGAGATGTGATTGTTCATCTGTTCCGGCCCGAAGTCCGGGATTTCTACAATCTGGAAAAGATCTGGTCGCCGACCATTCCGGCGGAGATGACAAACTAGCGGTTATCCGCCGCTATACTTGATCAGGAGATCAGGATGCGCCTGACGATTGCCAGTGTCGGCAAGTTTCGCGGGGGTCCGCTGGAGGCGCTTTACGCCGATTACGCAAACCGTGTTCCCTGGCAGATCACACTCCGTGAAGTCGAAGAGAAAAAACCCCTCAAAGGCGAGAAACTCAAATCGCGGGAAGCAGAGCTTCTTCTTAAGGCTGTCCCGAAAGGAGCAACCCTTATTGCCCTGCATGAAAAAGGGAAGGAATATGGCAGTGTGGATTTCTCCAGACTGCTGGGCCGTTATGCGGATGACGGCATTCAGGAAATTGCCTTTCTCATTGGCGGGGCAGACGGTCATTGCCCGTCCCTTTTACAGAAAGCCGATCACCTGCTGTCCCTTGGAAAGATGACCTGGCCACACCTCATGGTTCGCGGTTTGCTGGCTGAACAGATCTATCGGGCCCAGGCTATTCTCACAGGGCATCCCTACCACCGGGAATAATCAAATTATTCGCTGCTCAGTCCATTGAAAGAAATAGTAATTTAGCCGGTAAGACAGTATATAGAACCCATGAGTGATATAAGCCTTGATCAACCGAAACGCCCCGTTGTCCTGTGTATTCTGGATGGCTGGGGTCATCGTGAAGACGAAACCGATAATGCCATCGCCAAAGGCCGGACTCCCAACTGGGACGCCATGGTGTCATCCCGTCCCATGAGCTTCCTGGGAACTTCCGGTGAAGATGTGGGCCTGCCGGCAGGTCAGATGGGGAATTCGGAGGTTGGTCATATGACCATCGGCAGCGGTCGGGTCATATTGCAGGATCTGCCGCGCATCAATAGCGACATCCATACAGGTGCACTGGCTAAAAACCCTCAATTACTGGACCTGGTCAAACGGCTGAAAACATCCGGCGGTGCCTGCCATGTGGCCGGTCTGTTGTCTCCCGGCGGTGTTCATTCCCATCAGGATCACATGATTGCGCTCTGCCGCATCCTCAGTGAGCATGGCATTCGTGTTCACCTGCACGGCTTTATGGATGGGCGGGATACAGCACCCACCAGTGGGGCAGGCTTTGTAAAAGATGTCCAAACCGCCCTTTCCTCTTTGGGCAAGGTTCAGATCAGTACGCTCTGCGGCCGCTATTTTGCCATGGACCGGGACAAAAACTGGGATCGTGTCTCGCTTGCCTGGAACGCCCTGTTCGAGGCGGAAGGCCAGTCCATGACGGATCCGGTGGCAGCCATAGCGCAAGCCTATGACCAGGACGAAACAGACGAGTTCCTGAAGCCCCGCATTTTAAAGGGCTATAAAGGCATTAAAGACGGTGATGCCTTTTTGATGGCCAACTTCCGGGCAGATCGGGCCCGTCAGCTCCTGGCGCCTCTGGTGGAAGATGACTTTAGCGGTTTTGATCGGGGAGATCTGCCGTCCCTCGCCGCTGTTGCCGGTATGGTGGAATATTCTGCGGCTCTCGCGCCCCTGGTCCCTGCTCTGTTTCCACCGGTCGAGATTCGCAATACGCTCGGTGAAACAGTTGCAAAGGCCGGTCGAAAACAGCTTCGGATCGCCGAAACCGAAAAATACGCCCATGTCACCTTTTTCCTCAATGGCGGCGAAGAGCAGGTCTATGAGGGCGAGGATCGCATCCTTGTCCCAAGCCCTAAAGTGGCAACCTATGACCTGCAGCCGGAAATGTCGGCTCCGGAAGTGGAAGAAAAACTGACCGCGGCCATCAAAGACAGCCTGTTCGACGTTATCGTCGTGAATTTCGCCAACCCGGATATGGTTGGCCATACAGGGGTCATGCAAGCTGCCATCAAAGCGGTTGAAACCGTGGACGGCTGTATTGGTCGCCTTGCAGATGTTATTCAAGAGGCAGGCGGCGTGATGCTCGTAACAGCGGATCACGGGAATATTGAAACCATGGTGGATCAGGAGACCGGCAACCCCCATACGGCTCATACAACCAACCTGGTACCCCTGGTTCTTGCCGTTGGAGATCCGGAAGTTACGCTGGAGAACGGCACCCTGGCAGATCTGGCACCAACCGTCCTATCCTTTATGGAACTCTCCATCCCAGATGAGATGAGCGGAAAGAATCTCGTCCGGCCCACAGGGGAAGCCCGTGCTGCGTCCTGATAAAGGACGCTTTTCCCCCCTCAAGGCGGCCTGCTTCGCCCCCCTTTTGGCTGGACTGATCCTCCTATCCAGCCCCTTTTCCCTTGATGCGGCGACACCAGAAGAGGAACTTGTCCGGCTGCGTAAAGCCCTTGCCGTCTCTACAGAACGCCAAAATGAAATATCCAGCCGACTGCAATTACTGACCGGCGAAATCAAGGCATTGAAGGAAAAATCTGTACGAGTGGCCCAGCGCCTGACCCGCATCGACCGTAGCCTGCTTGAAACCGAAGAGCGGCTTGCCGATATCCAGCAGGTGGAAAAACAGACACTCACAACATTGGCGGAGCAAAACAAGGGGCTTGCGGATACGCTGTCGGCCCTCCTGCAGCTGTCGCGGCAACCG
>DIYE01000124.1 GCA_002428885.1 Alphaproteobacteria bacterium UBA6062 | reverse complement strand
CCCATCACGATACAGTTGGTGATAATCAATCCGACAAAGACCGACAGGGTCTTGGAAATCTCGAAGGCGTAGGCTTTCAGGATCTGATCCACGATGATCACCAGGGAAGCGATAATCACCATCTGCACGATAATCCGGATAGAGCCTGGGATCTGGCTGCGGATCATCGAGATGAACATGGATGAGAATCCGGTTACCAGCGTCACCGCAATAGCCATCACAAAAGCGACCTGCAGGGAAGACGTTACCGCCAGGGCCGAACAGATGCCGAGAACCTGCAGGGTAATCGGATTGTTATCGACCATGGGGTCGAGGATCAGTTCTTTTTTGCTTTGAGCCATCTTAAATGTCTCCTGCTTTCAAAGAGGTCAGGAAGGGGGCGTAACCCGCTTTACCCATCCAGAAACGCACCAGATTGTCCACACCGCGTGAGGTCAGGGTTGCACCGGCCAGTGCATCCACAAAATACTCTTTTCCGGCGGCAGGTGCCGTTTTATCGACGGTAATCTGTAGAACACCGCTTTCATCGGAGAGTTTCTTGCCTTTCCAGAGAGCTTTCCAGCGCGGATTATCAACTTCAGCGCCCAGCCCCGGTGTTTCCGCATGACTGTAGAATTGCAGCCCGAAAATATCGTTGCCGTTCTCTTCCAGTGCAATAAAGCCGTAGAGCGTTGACCAGAGGCCATAGCCATGGATCGGCAGGATGACTTTATCAAGGCTACCATCCTGGTTTCGCAACAGATAGACAGTGACGAATTTTGCCTGTCTTCCGATAGACGCAGGATCATCGTTAAGGGTGATGGAAAGTGCAGGGTCGTCTGCGGCTGCCCGATCATCAAAGGTGGCGGCATCAAACTGATCCGAAAACTTACCGGTCGCTATTTCCAGCACCTGGGGTTCGAAAACCTTGAAAGCCTCGGTCACATCCGTGCCGTCTTCATAAAGGCCGGCAACCTGTAGGATGTTGATCTGCTTGTCTTTGAGTTTGTTGACTTCCTGAATAGGTTTCAGCGATACCGCAACCGCTGATACAAACATGGAAGCGACAAGACAGAGCGTTACCGCAACGAAAACCGTTTTTGCAACAGAGTCCGGCGGTAGATCCAGAAAGCGGCGTAGCAGTCCTTGTTTTTTATTTTCATCAGGCATTGCGTTTCGCCCTGCGTTTGATATTGGCCTGCACCACAAAGTAGTCGATCAGTGGTGCAAAAACGTTTCCGAAAAGAATGGCGAGCATCATACCCTCGGGGAAGGCAGGGTTAATGACCCGGATCATCACCACCATAAATCCGATCAGCGCGCCATAGATATAACGCCCCAGATTGGTATGACTTGCCGAAACCGGTTCGGTCACCATAAAGGCAAGACCAAAAGCGTAACCGCCAATAACCAGGTGCCAGTACCACGGCATGGCAAACATCGGATTACTGTCGGATCCAATGGCATTCAGCAGTAGCGAAAAGCCAATCATACCGCCCAGACACCCGACAATCAGTCGCCAGTTGGCGATTTTGGTAATCAGCAGGAAACTAAGGCCGATCAGGCAGGCGAGGGTGGATGTTTCACCAATGGAGCCTTGAATGAAGCCGAAAAAGGCCGCCTGCCAGTCAACACCGTGCGCCGCCAGTTTATCAAATCCTTCGGAGGCGCTGACGGAGAGCGCTGTTGCGCCGGAAAAACCGTCAACCGGTGTCCAGATCGTATCGCCGGACATCTGCGCCGGATAGGCGAAATAAAGGAACGCACGACCGGTGAGGGCTGGATTAAGAAAGTTCTTACCGGTTCCGCCAAAGACTTCCTTACCGATCACAACGCCGAAAATAATACCCAGCGCTACCTGCCAGAGCGGTGCACTCGGCGGCATGATCAGCGCATAGAGCATAGAGCTGACGAGAAAGCCTTCATTAACTTCGTGCCCGCGAATAACGGAGAAAACCACTTCGCAGATACCACCGGCAACCAGGGTAACGATATAAATAGGCAGGAAATAGAGGAGGCCATGCAGGATATTGGCAACCGGATTGTCCGGATTAAAACCAATCCCTGCCGCGTCAATCAACCAGGCCCGCCAACCGGTCGGGTCCTGACCGGCGAGCGCCGTATTAGTCTGGAAACCCACATTATAGAGCCCGACCAGAATACAGGGGATCGTCGCAATGACCACATAGGTCATGATCCGTTTCATATCCACATAGGAGCGGGCATGAGGGGCGACGGTTGTCACTGTTTTAGGCGTGTATAGGAAACTCTCCACCATCTCGTAGACGGAGTAGAATTTTTCATACTTCCCGCCTTTTGTGAAATGGGGTTCCAGGCGATCGAAAAAGCCGCGAATGCTCACCTGATCAGCCCTCCTTTTCGATCTTGGCAAGGCAGTCTCTAAGCGCCATGCCATATTCATACTTTGCTGGGCAGGCAAAACCTACCAGCCCCAGATCTTCTTCATCCAATTCCATCGCGCCAAGCGCCTGGGCCTGATCTGTGTCCATCACAATAAGTGCCCGGAGTAACTGGGTCGGCAGGTAATCCTGCGGCATCAGTTCTTCAAAGGTGCCTGTCGGTACCATGGCCCGGCGTCCGCCATTCAGGTTTGATGTGAGTGTCCGAAGTTTCTTGGAGAAGGCAGATCCTAAAACCGGTTGAACGGCATATTTGGACGGCATCGGCCGAATCCAGCCCATGGGGATCTGCTTCTGATCTTCTTCAATGAGGGTAATCTGCCGCGCATAGCGGCCAAGATAAGCCGTTTCTCCTTCTCCCATACGACCGGAGAGAATGGAGCCCGAAATCATCCGGACAGGTACAGTGCTGTTGCCAAGATCATCTGACACCAGGTCAGCCATGGAGGCACCGGCAATTGTCCGAACCAGCCTGGGCTTGCCGCACAGCGGTCCTGTGAGAGCGACAACCCGGCTAGGATCATAATGGCCGCTTTCCAGCAACTTACCGATGGAGATGACATCCGCATAGCCGATGGTCCAGACAGCCTGCTCACCTTTAGGCGGTTGCAGGAAATGGATATGGGTGCCTGCCAGTCCGGCTGGGTGCGGACCAGAGAAACCAGCGCTCGTAACGCCTTCAATATCCGTACCCGGAATAGAGGCTCCGGCAGTCTGGCACAGATAGGTGTTACCATCCGTCAATTTGGTAATTGCTTCCAAGCCCATGCGAAAGGCGTCAGCAGCATCATTGATGATATCTGTCGGATCGGCGGCCAGCGGTTCCGTATCCGTTGCCGTTACAAAGATCGCGGAGGGGCGACTATCCGGCGCAGGAACTTTTGAATAAGGTCTTGTCCTGAAAGATGTCCAGAGGCCGGCGGCAGAGAGGCGCTCGGCCAGTCCTTCAGCGGTTGACGCATCCCCGATGGATGAAAAGTCAACAGGAGCTGCCGGGTTCTCATCAATATCAATCACAATGCTGACCAGGACACGACGAGCCCCCCGATTGATGGCACGCACTCGCCCGGACACCGGTGAGGTTACCATCACGTCCGGCGTGTCTTTATGGGACATGAGAGGAGATCCGGCGACAACGCTATCTCCCTCTTTAACGGCAATTCTTGGTTTCAGACCGATATAGTCCGACCCCAGAATGGCAACGGAATCAACTCTAGGAGCATCATTGATTCCATTTTCAGGCGCCCCCAGAACGGGAAGATCAAGCCCTTTTCTTAACGAGAAATTCAGCACGTGAATGCAGTCCTGTAAAATTTTTTCAGCCCTTATGCGATAATTAGCCCGGGTCCGAAAGCATTTTTTAACAGAGTTCGTAAATTTTTATTGAATCCATGGCGAAACTCACTCATAAGCCGAGCGTCAGAATATCCGTTTGGAGGGCACCGGGTGCCAGACCGTTTTCAGATTTCCCGCCGTAACATCCTGATCATGCCAGCCTGCCTGGCTGTTCTCGGAGCCTGTTCTTCGGAAAAATCGGTCCTCAAACTCTCCGGACTGACTATGGGAACCAGTTATTCGGTTATCGCGATCGATCATACCGGTGAGGCAAAAGAGGATCAGCTTAAACAGGCCATTGAAAAGGCATTGAAGCAAGTTGACGATCATCTGTCCAACTGGAATCCTGCATCGGAGATTTCCGGCTTTAATGCATCCCGTTCCCTGGATCCGGTTAGCATGTCGCCCGCTTTGGCCGAGGTGATGCAGGCAGCACAAGCAATTCATCAGGCCAGCGACGGGCAGTTTGATGTAACCCTTGGCCCATTGATCCAGCTTTGGGGATTCGGTTCCAAAAGCAAGCAGAACAAGACCCCGACCGACGACGCTGTCAATGCCGCTCTTCAGGCGTCCGGGCAAAACCGGACTCTGAAAGTCTCCGGTAACACTCTAAAAAAACAACTGCCCGAAACAGAGATCTATCTTGCTGCAATCGGCAAGGGATATGGTGTTGATGTTATCGCACGGGTTATCGAGAGTTTCGGAATAAAGGACTATATGGTTGAGATCGGCGGCGATCTCTATGCGTCCGGAAAGAACCCTGACGGACAGTCTTGGAAAATAGGGGTTGAAACGCCGGATGCCCATGATCGTACCGTAGAAAAAATTATCAATCTGTCCAATCTGGGAATGGCCACGTCAGGGGACTATCGGAACTATTTCGAAAAAGACGGTGTCCGCTATTCCCATATTCTGGATGCCCGGACCGGTCGACCTATTACTCATAAAACGGCATCCGTAACCGTCTTGACGGAAAATGCCATGCTGGCGGACGCCTGGGCCACAGCCATGCTGGTGCTCGGGCGGGAGAGGGGGCTAAAAATCGCAAATAAGCGTGATTTGGCCGTATTGTTTATTGAAAGGGGCGCCAGCTCGTCCCATACTAAGTTTAAAGCAACGCCAAGCGCACGCTTCTCTGAGTTACAACCTTAAAGATCGGGAATTAGAACCGTGGAGACATTTCTTCTGGCATTTGGTCTGTTGGCCCTGGTTATCGCAGGTATGGCGATTGGCGTTATTATGCAGGGTAAAACCATTAAAGGCAGTTGCGGCGGACTGAACGCAATCAGTGATGCGGATCATTGCCTGGTTTGTAACAAGGAAATCGACCCGAACAGCCCCCTTAAAGAACGTCTTGGCGTTTGTCCGCGTGCTAAAAAGATGGCGGAGCAGTTAGAGGCTTAAAAGCCATCCGTCACAGGCACGAAACCGAGCGTCAGCAAACATCCCGCCGCTATAATCCCGAATAACCAGAGTTGCCAGGCGGGCCCTTCGGCCTTCCAGATCCGGCGATACCGGTATCCGGCCAGACAGGCAATAACAAATAGGGTGGTTGCGCTAAAAGGTGTGAGAGTCAGTTCAGGCAAAAACTTAAGTCTTTTCTAATAATGCGATTTTCGTGTATAATAGTAAGTCTCGTGCCTCAAGCACAGTCCAATGTGACAACAAGACAGGATGATCTTCATGGTGAGTTCCTATCAGGCGCCCAAAAGAGGCGACAAAGAGCGTAAAGATACCGTCAGTCAATCCCAACAATCCAATCTCGCCGCCGGCCATGCCTCGGTGCAGAATATTCTCGATAACAAAGGCGATGCCGTTTTTTCCATAAGCCCGGAAGACACCCTGGGCCAGGCCGTAGAAGTCCTTAGTGACAAGAAAATTGGAGCGCTCGTCGTTGCCGATGGGCAGGGAAAACTGCTTGGTATTCTTTCCGAACGGGATATCGTGCGCAAACTGGCTCAAATGCCCGGCAAAACCCTTCCGCATAAAGTGGAACAGGTCATGACCAGCAGCGTGGAAACCTGCACCCGAGAAGAATCCCTGATCTCTGTCCTTCAGCGTATGACCAAGGGCCGCTTCCGCCATATGCCTGTTGTAGAGAATGACAAGCTTATTGGAATCGTGACCATCGGCGATGTGGTCAATAACAGGTTGAATGAACTGGAATATGAAGCGCTTAGACTGAAGCAGCTGGTGGTTGGGTAATAAAAACAGTTGATAGCTCGAATGTTGGACTACCTGGCGCGCATTCTTTAGATTCCTTATAAAAAGGGAGTTTATTTTCTGCAGCCAGATGCCCCGCCATGCCCGAGACTGAAAAACAACAGCTTATCCGAACAGCCACCCTCATCCGAAGGTTCCTGGAAACACAGTGGCCCGGATGGCACCATAAAAGAGGACGTCCAGTCCAGGAGCCGCTTAGTCGGGGAACCTGTCAGACCAGCAGTCTGTTTGTTGCCGAAATACTCCGGAGGAATGGAATACAGGCCAAAGTCGTCCAGGGAAACAGTCTGCACCAAAATGAAGGATATTACTGGAAAGGGAGATGGCATGGTCATGCCTGGGTTGAGACACTCGGTTATATTATCGATGTAACAGCCGATCAATTTGACAGACATGCAGTGTCAGTTATCGAAACGGGTTCTGAGAACTATAAAGCAGGATCAGATACAGCGACTCCTGGCGCCAGGGAACTAAGAGGGGAGTTTGTCAGGAATGCGCTTCTGAATTGGCCTGAAATTTTCGAAGATACATGATTTTAGGTATCGTTCACCTAGTCCTCACATTTTTGTGAACTCTTTTATTCACTTCGCCGACTAACGGTGCAGATGAGGCTTTCAAACGCGCTCGGAACAGGGGTTTGAAAGCCATTGCACTCAATACGGAATAAGGAGTGAATAGGATGAAGAATACAGGGTTACGACGTCATTTGATGAAAACTGTGGCAGGCGTTTGCCTGCTGGCCGGCGGTGTGGTTGTTAACACCGCTTATGCTTGGGGGCCCGATACCTATGGCGTTGAAATGCTGGAAATTCGGGAAGTTGCGCCAAGGCCGGTTATGAAAGTGTCGACGACGGACGGCCAGGAATATGACACAGCCTCCGACTATAATCTGATTTACAAGGTTGAAAGCAAGGCACAGTGCAAGAAATTCAATCATCTGCAACTGGCTAAAATACATATTTATCCGAAGAACCCTCAATCTACCAGTGATGCACTTGGTACGAAAACCTATATCAAGAAAAAAACCTTAAACAAACGGACCATCTCAACCTCCTGGTTGGCTGCAAGTATCGCTGTCAAGCCGAATAACGACTTGAAGGATCACGCTATCAAGGCCTGCAATGAGGAATTGAATAAGCGCATTTCTAATGGGCAAAATAAATTCGATATTCTGAAAACCGGTTTTAATGTCACGATGAGTAAGGTCACCCATCATCAGTTTAATCTTCAGTGTGGTGGTCTTTCAGGCGATCTAGCTGGCGCGAGCTGGACGGCGAAAAATGATCATCCGGTAACCGTCCGCTGTGGCTCCTTTATGCCAAAAGAGGTTTCAGTTGATGTTGCAAGACTGCCATCCTTTAAGCTGATTAGCGCTTCCGTCAGCATGTCACAGACAAATTATAAAGGTCTTTGCCCTGCCAAGCTGCCGGTTAAAGCAAAAATTACCAGCACGGATTTTGGCGGCAAATTCCAATACCGTTTCCTCGAAGACGGTAAACCTGCCAACGGTTGGAAGACTAAAACTGTCGCCAAAGGTAAAACCGTTACCCAACTCGCTCATACTCTGGTCATTAAGGAAACAAGCAACACGCCAGACCAGGGAACACCAGGCTCCCAAGGCGGTATCCAGAGCCAGGGCGGAGCTCAGGCTCTGCCTCAAATGCAGGAAGTGCCGACCCGCAGGGTGAGTGTTCAGATCAAGCGCGGAAACCGGCAGATTGCCAATTTCAAGGAATTTCAAGCGACCTGTAAAAAGATCAAGCAGGCCACATTTGTGGGGCCGCAGACAGCCACACTGGCATTGCCGGACCTGATGTCCCGCACAGGCATCACCATCGGAACGACGTCAAGCGCCTGGGGTGGATCCATGACAGTGAAGAAAGAGGATGCTATTGCCACAACACCGAGGGGATGTAAGTTCCGTTTCAAATATGATGTGAGAAATATTGGCGATGCCAATGCCATTGCCAATCACAGGCTTCGCGGCAAAGGAGATGCGCCGCTCCATACGGCAACGAACTTTGCCGTGGACAAAAAAGCCTCCCGCACTGTCAGCGGTCACATTATGCTGAAAGCCGGCACCTATATGGTCAAGGCTTCTCTGGATGACACAAAGAAAGTTGTTGAGAAAAACGAAAATAACAACAAATACAGTGTCTTCATAAAAGTGGATGAAGACTGCGGCGGCCAGACATCCTCTCCTAGACCGACAGGCTCAACACCAAGACCGCAAAAGCCTACAGGTCCTCAGTAAACCATATAGTAAACTGTCCTCACCAGTGAAGCCGGGATCCCGTCATGGGCCCGGCTTTTTCGCTTTGTTATTAAAACTTCAACAGTTGAACGGTAACAATATCGTTTTGATTATGAGGCGGGATACCAAATGGGAAGCTGGACTGCCGGGAATTTTGGCAATGATACAGCTCTGGATTTTGTTGATGGTCTAAGTGATTTCGGCCAAATCGACAAAGCCATTTCGGACATCTCCGGAAAAGCCGAAGAACTGGATGTGGATGACGCCTGTACTGCCCTCGCTGCCTGTGATCTGATGGCTGTCAGTATAGGGCGGGCTGTTCCGGATTTCAAATAAGAAAATATCTCAGATGCTGATTTGGAAGCCGCCAAGTCTCTCGTTCATCGGGTTCGAACGTCATCGGAACTGGCCGATCTATGGGCGGAAGAGGATAATGCCGAATGGCTGGAGGTGCTCGGTGATTTGATCTTGCGCCTTACGCCGTCAGAGCCCTATATAGCCCCGGAACCGCAAAATATCCCGGAAGTAACGGATGATTTTCTGGGATACTGTTATATGTGTCATGAAATGGTGATAGAACGGGACGGTTTCAATTTTGATTACGCTGAAGAAGGTTTAGGCACTATTTCAGTTCATCCCCATCGACATTGTATCGAAAAACAGATGCCTGCTCCCCATTGGAACTCCGATGGTTCACCGAATGAGCAGACAAAAAAGAAATTGTTGCGGGATATTGGCGTTGAGATTGCCGAGTAGCTAATCCGTGATTTCTTTGGATATTCAGACTGTCAGAAAAGCAACGGACTATCAAAGACAAAATCCGAAACTTTTAGATGACTTATTCAAGTATTGTGGAATTAGGAAGGGAAAGCTGCTCCTGGTGGACTCCGGCAGTCATCGAATTTTTTTGAAAAAGAATTAGGAACTAATGAGTGCTTTGAAAGCAACTTACGAGATAAATAGCGTTCAGAAAGGGAGCAAGCTCTCACTGACAACTTGGAAAATTCGATGCCCTTACACTTAATGATATCTTTTGTTTTCTCTATTTGGTTGTGTTTTTTTAGGAATGAACATATGTTTTAAATAAATTTGGTGTCTTTAATTCGGAAGCGGATTCAAAATGGAGATATTCCAAGTTGTTTTATTGATATTAACGAGTGGATTGGTTGCTCAGCTTGTATATCAACTTCGATTCCGTCGTGAGGTGTCCTGGTTAGGAGCGGGAATTGCTCTGGTAAATTTAATGGTAGTCGCAGTATCGATTGTTAGTAACGAGACGGCCATTATGTCATACTCTGGTCCGCCACCAAAATTTGACCTTCCAGTTAGCGCCAATTTGTCTACCCATAAAATTAGAGCCTGCGTTTCTACTATAGACCTAAGGCGTCCATTTTCCGTTACAGTGACACCTCACTCAAGTGGCGGTTTCGTAGTCGAAATTGCTGGCAAGGGCCTAATGCTGTCTCAAGAACGCGAAGGACTGTGGGAACGTGTAGGCTTCTACTTGGACAAAGAAGTCATAGACGATCAATTAAGAATTCAATACGTGAGGCTTCAAGGTCATTCAACTTTCTCGAACTGGGATGAAATTCCACCGTTGGGCGATAGATGGATTCCTTTCAATAGCCAAGCTATGGCCCGATATACTATTCGAATGGATGGATTTTTCGCGTATCTTACTGATTGCTTGAAATAATTAGGCAACTGAAAGCTATTTATTAAAAAGAGAATAAAATGATCAAATTTCTTTCGATTGTTGCTCTGATTTGTATTTTGGGAGGTTGCGTTCCGCAAAGAACATTAGTGAGCCCTCCTCTTCGTTTTGCTCTTTCAGAGCAAAATGTTATTAGTCAATATTTATTAGAAACGTGTTTTACACAGAATAGTTCTTTAAAAAATTCAGAAATTGAGATTTTACAAAGATCAGAAGATGAATACGTCGTTCAAATACGTGGAAAAGACCTTCGCTTATCTACCAACCGAGACGGCGTTTGGGAGGAAATGGCGCTTTCGATTCTTATAATGCCGCATAAGGATGGCACTTTGCTCTTGTTAGCCGGTCTTAGAGGAAAGAGCACGTTTTCGCGAAGTATAACTCCTCCTCCGCCTGGAGGCAGATGGAAGTCGTTCACTGACCAACAATTAGCACTCGTTTCTTCCCGTTTCGAGTTGATGTTTCTCCAGGTGGGGCGGTGTTTGGAAAAGAAGGAGCCGGCCACTTGAAACTTTATATAATTAAAAATTTGATTGGTTTCTTCTTTGTAGGTTTGCACTTCATGGCAATAACCCTGTGTTTTGTGCTGCTCAAAGGTGAAATGGATCAAACAGATTTTCATACTGTTGTTTTGATTGTTTCTCCAGTTATGATCGTCTACACGCTAGCCTATTTTCGCGACGTTGCCAGAAACATGATGGGGCGCCCTACTTCAGACGATGAACGTGTCATTATGAGCTTTGTCGTTTTGTCGTGCTTTTTTTCAGTTTTTTTTGGCGTTTATGTTGTTTGGACGATTTGGAATTTTTCAGGAAGTGGTGAAAGTCCTGACACTTTAAAACTTGACTTAGCACTTGTAGAGGTATTTGCAGGCGCATTCGTCGGACTGATATTTGAAACATTATTTGGATACAAAAGACCAGTTCAAAATCCGGCATCTTCAGAACCGGAGGCCGTGGAATGATAGTCCAACATCCGCCTATTATACTAGTTTGCGTGCTTTATTTTAGGCTTTGAAAGCTTAGTGTTTGATTAGAACCTATTCGGAAGAGCCAGTTTATTATAGAAAGTGGCGGAGGGAGAGGGATTCGAACCCCCGGTAGGTTTCCCTACAACGGTTTTCAAGACCGCCGCTTTAAACCGCTCAGCCATCCCTCCGCATCAATGGAAAGCGACTTGGCGCTTCCCGGCTCCGGTCTTTTTGCAACCGAAGTGAGGGAGACGTTTAAAGTTCCTTGGACGGACTGTCAATAGGGATGATGGGCAAAAACGGAAAAGCGATTACCCAACGTAACATCATTGAGATTTGATCCATGCAATCATTGCGCATTCCAGCCCGCTGTGGCAAAAAGGAATAGAGCACTTTGTGTTTAACAGGAATCATTTGATGGAGCCAAATCGACCTATCTTCAAGGCGCGGCGCGCAGCGCGATGTGGTGCATCGGGCAAGCGGCACAACACAGGAGATAGGTCGATTTGGCCCACCGAAGGCCGCTTTTTCGG
>DIYE01000122.1 GCA_002428885.1 Alphaproteobacteria bacterium UBA6062 | reverse complement strand
TCGCCATGATTGTCAGGAAACTACTGGTGATCGCCCCTTGCGTCATCTGGGCTGGATCGAAAAACTGCGCCGCGGCAAGACCGGCTTGCTGCGCAATAATTGTACCCGCGATATGCAGCCCGCTTATGGCAAGACGCAAGGCTCCCCCCATAATCAGACCAATAATAATCTCTCCCAATAGCAATAAAAACAACTCCAGAACAGAAACAGGTTCCGGTGGAAGTTTGTCTGCCACAAATTGGGTGACAAGAAAGGAAACACCCAGCGATATGGAGAGCCGAACACGCGGCGTCACAAACCCTTCGCCGAACCCGGGGACGGTCATGAAAGCCGCTCCCAGCCTTGCGAATACAAGGAGAAAGGCGAAAATATTAACAGTGAGATATTCAGCCAACATTGCTGTTTGTGACCTATAGTGCCGAAATTCTCTGGGTAATCTGTTCCATAAGATCAATCATCGACGTGATCATAAAAGGAAAGAACAGGATCAGTGACAGGAAGATAGCCAGGATTTTCGGAACAAAAGCCAATGTCATTTCCTGCACCTGCGTCAAGGCCTGAATCAGGGCAACGACAAGACCAACCCCCAACGCGACCAGCATCACCGGAGAGGCAACAGCAAGCAACACCCAGATCGCTTCACGCGCTACATCAACAACGTCGGTGGGTGTCATGCCTTAAATCTCCTGCGAACAAACAGCAGAAGCTAGATTGGCATTTTAATGATGTCTTGATAAGCCTGAATTACACGATCGCGAACAGAAACCACCGTTTCGAGTGTCGCTTCTGCACTACTGACTGCCGTTACGATATCGGCAAGCCCGCTTTCACCTGTCAAAGATTGCAGACTGACCTTCTCTGAATTCAGACCTTCGGCAACAGCATCCTTGCCGGCTTCCTGCACGAGTTCAGCAAAGCTTGGTCCGGTATTGACCTCATCCATACCGACGGTGGTGCCGCCGGATTTTGCGTTGGAAAGATTATCAAGCGCTTTGCCGTAGGCCTGCATTGCTGAAAGAGGATTTGCGTCTGCCATCTTTTAAGTCCTTATTTAGCGCAGGATATCGAGGGTCTGCATAATCATTTTTTTCGATGCATCAATAACACCGAGATTTGCCTGATAGGAACGCTGGGTTTCCTTCATATCCATCACTTCAACCAGGGCATTAACGTTCGGCACCTTGACGTACCCGTCTTCGTTGGCAGCCGGGTGACTTGGATCATATTTCAAACCAAAATCTGTTTTGTCTTCTACGATCTTGTCTACATTCACTTTACGAGCGCCCAATTCACGGTCCAGCTCATTCTTGAAGGTCACCATCTTGCGGCGGTAAGGGTCTTCATCAGGTGTTCGCCCAACACTGTCCTTATTTGCCAGGTTTTCAGAAATAACCCGCATTCTCTCGCCCTGGGACTTCATACCGGAGGCGGAAATTGTCATTGATTTAAGCAAATCCATCTAAACTACTCCGATTACTGGCGGCCAAGCGCGGTTTTCAGCATGCTGAGATGCTTTTTATAAAGAGATGTGGTCATCTGATACTGGATCTGCGTCTCTGCAAGACTCATCATTTGCTCTTCCAGAACCACACCGTTACCGGTTGGTGTCACTTCATAAGGGTTTTTGTTTTTATTGGTTTGGAAGTCCAACTTTTTCTCAAGCTCGATATGACTGGCGTTGGTGCTGGCAAGCCGCACCCCTGTCTCTTCCGGACGGGCCAGCATATCCTTAAATTTCTGGGGCTTCAGGTCTTTGGCCTGATAGTTCGGCGTATCAGAATTTGCGATATTCTGCGACAAGACCTTTTGACGGGCCGTCAACCATTTCATGCGCTCCGTCAGGGCCGAAAATAAAGGTATGTCCTGCAAACTCATATAAAGCTCACTTAACTCATCACAAACTGATCTGCGATTACCCTAGTGAGCAAAGGTTAATAAAGTGTAAAAAACACATGTACTAAGGGTTGAACAGCATAAAAAAAATGCCTCCCGAAGGAGGCATCTAACATTTCAGAAAACGGACCCCTGCTGTTATGCAGCTTCCCAGGACTCCGGCTCATAATTCTGGATGCATTCTACAAATTTTTCGACCAGAGGCAGGATCTGTGATGTACCGGTTACCAGCATGTCATCTACATTCAGTTCCCCGTCAGCAAGCTCGGCTTCCTTAGCTTTTACATCGTCCTGAACACTTTCAGAGACGGAGACAACCCGGTCTGCGATCAGATCATCAACCGCAATGATTTTGGCTGCGTCTTCAAACAGCGCGACCGGCTTATTGTCTTCCATAAAGCCGCGCATGAAGCGGGCAGTCTGAGGATCTGCACACAAACGAGACACGTGACGGGAGCCCCCCGGCACGATCACGGCGTCAAAATGATGAGACATGGACGTTGGAAGGTAGGAATTTGCAGGAAAGAAATGCCCCCAGTTACCGTCATGCCAGCTGTTGACCACACCCTTTTCAGGGGATACGATTTTGATTTCCGCCCTGGTATCAACCAAGCTTTTATGGAGCTCGGTCATGTGAGCTTCTTCAAAACCGTTGGCAACAAGAATAGCTACTTTTTTTCCGGCAAGCGCATTTTCCAACTGCATAATTCGTTATTTCCTTTCTGACCGTCACCGCACGAGCCGATGACTGTTGCATCCACTGATGAAAGATCAAGTTATCCCGACGCCTCACACAGAAGTGTGGACCGCGCTTCCAGCGTGTCTGGTCGGACAAATTGTCTTATGCAAAAATGAGGGATAGTCCTCATCGACATTCTTATAGTCAGGCCTGAGTGCATCGAGACTGCTGCCCGGCGAGGCGCTGACGAGCGGGAACATAATCATTCCCTTAAAGAGTTGCAAGAGGGAAGTTCAAATCTTTTCAGGCAATTTGTCACACCCTTCGCTGCTTGCTGGTCAATCTCTCAGAATTAAAGCAACCGCTTCATTTGTTTGTCGCTCAAATCACAAAGGATCAATTTGGAGCTTGCCGTCTATCTAATCAGGTTATTAGGGTCAACTCCCTGAAAATATTACGCATTTCATCAGTAGCTTAAAAGCAGGAACAGAAATTATGAAGGCATCTGCGTATCTTGCTGTGTCGTTAGACAATTTTATTGCCCGGGAGGATGGACGGCTTGACTGGCTTAAGGGAGAAGCCGGGACTGAGATCACTTTGTCGGCAGGGGAAGATTTCGGGTTTACAGAATTCATCAACAGTGTCGATACCGTCCTGATGGGCAGGCAGACTTTTGAATTTGTGTATAAAAGCGGCAGCTGGCCCTATCGGGGAAAACGGGTCATTGTTCTCAGCCAAAGTCTTCTGCAGGCACCGGTCGGATATGAAGACAGGATAGAACTCCAATATGGCCCGGCGGCAGAAATATGGGAAAATCTTGTAAGATCCGGGACAGCTCATGTTTATATAGACGGAGGTCTTACCTTACAGTCCTTTCTCAAGCTCGGACTCGTTTCGGAACTTACTCTGACACGGGCTCCGATCCTCATTGGAAGCGGCGTTCCGCTTTTTGGCTCCCTGCCGCGGGATTTGCAATTTAAACATCTGGAAACAAGAAGCTATGGAAACGGATTTGTACAAAGCCGGTATCGACTGATCCGATAAATTCTAACAGAGCGTTGAAAAATCGATTTCGTTTTTCGTTTTTTACCCCTATCATATTTTGATGGAGGCGAAGGTAAGAAGTGACAATAGAAGTCTCAATCGGACAGGAATTTCGCAACGATACCAGGAGAAACAAATCCCTTCCTCCGGACGTTATCAAACGCCTGACGCGCCTCAATCCTGTTAAATCCACACTGAGCCTGGTTGAAACCGTTGGTATCATCGCACTCTGTTTTACCCTGTCTGTCTATTTCTGGACACCCTGGATTATTATTCCCTGCCTCTTTATCATTGCGACCCGCCAGCAGGCCTGTTTTGTCCTGGCCCATGACGCGGCACATTACAGATTATTCAAAACCCGCTGGGTCAACGATCTGTTTGGCCGTTTGATTGCTTCTCCGGTCGGGATTTCCATGTGCAACTACCGTGTGGTGCATCGCCTTCACCACAATCATCTGTACGGAAAACAGGACCCGGACATCCCTCTGCATGGCGGTTATCCGCGCGGCAAAGTCTATTTGATCAAAAAACTGCTGAAAGATCTGACCGGCGGAACGGCACTCAAGACATTCTCTTATTTCTTTGGAGCGCCAGCCCAAAACAAGGACCATATCAACACGGATCTCGCAAAAAACAGGCCGTTGGATGACACATCCCCTGCCCTCAGAAAGGCAGCGGATCGGGATCGCTGGGGCGTACTCGTCTTTCATATCCTGGCAATCGGTATTGCCTATTTTTCCGGTTACCTGCTGGAATATCTGATCCTGTGGATACTACCACTCCTGACGCTCCTGCAGCCCATATTAAGGTTCCGGGCGATCTGTGAGCATGGCGCGGTTTCCTCCCTGGATAACCCGATGCAGGCTTCCCGGACCAATACGGGACCCGCCTGGATCCGTTTTCTGCTGTTTCCGCATAGCGTCAATTACCATATTGAGCACCATCTCTACCCTTCCATTCCACACTATAATCTTGCGCAATGCCACCGGGAACTCATGAAACACGGTCTGCTTGACGAGGCCGAAGTGAAGGATATCCGAGACACGGCCAGACTGGTATCCGGCTCAAGGGTAACCGCTTGGCAACACTGAAATTATTCATCTTTTCTGAGTTTCAGCCGTCATTTGACATTCTCCAGCATTACTTCCAGAGTATATTTTCTGTAGATGGAACCATTTGATGGAGCCGACATGTCTGACGACAGTGACGCTGGAGACAAGGAACATAACCGATCTATTGCGGTCGCTTTGTCCCATGAAAAAGGATCATCGGACGCTCCTGTTGTCACCGCGACGGGAGAAGGCGAACTTGCCAAGCAAATCCTTCAAATCGCTTTTGAACATGGCGTGAAAGTCAGAGAGGACGCGGATCTTGCACAGATCCTTAAAGAGGTCGATGTGGATTCCCCGATTCCGCTGGAAGCTTTCGCCGCCGTCTCTGAAATATTGTCCTATCTGTATAAATCTCAGGGAGAAAAAGGAACGTCTCCCGGCTTCGATACCAATGGACCCGTAAATGAGTAATGCCCCTTCGATCCTGCAGGCGATTGAAGCCTTGCGGGATGACATACAATCGCACCTGTCCCTCGCCAGAGAAGGAGGTGTTGTTGA
>DIYE01000006.1 GCA_002428885.1 Alphaproteobacteria bacterium UBA6062 | reverse complement strand
GGACAACGCGGCAGGTGGTGCCAACAGAAGAAGCCCAGGCTTATTTTGAAGACTGTAAAGTAATCCTGGGCCAGATCGAAGCGGCTGAGGGACGGCTGTCTTCCCGAAAAGATAATCCGAGGGGGAGTCTGAAATTAACGGCACCGGTGGTGTTCGGCAGCCGGTATCTGGCTCCATTGATACCGGACTTTCAACAGCAATATCCGGATCTGCAGGTCCGCTTGCATCTGTCGGACAGCTTTGTGGATCTTGTTGGCGAGGGAGTGGACATGGCGATCCGTATTGCTGATCTGCCGGATTCTTCCTTTGTTGCCCGTAAGCTGGCCGACAGCCCCAGGCTTATATGTGCGTCGCCGGATTATCTTAAGAGAGCAGGCATTCCCCAAACACCGGAAGACCTCCTCAAACACCAGTGCCTTCTTTTAAGATTTCCGGGTTCCAGTCAGTTCCAATGGCGATTTATCCGGGACGGAAAGATACTGACCCTGCCAGTGACCGGTATGCTGGACAGTAATAACGGGGATGTCCTGCGGGAGTGGGCATTGGCTGGACACGGGATTGTTATGAAATCCCAATGGGAAGTTGAAGAGGATCTCGCCGCGGGACGGCTAACGCAGGTCCTGGAGCAGGAAGAAATATGGCCCGTGTCAATCTCCGCTTTGTATCCCAGCGGAAAGATGACGCCTCCAAAGGTTCGGCTTATGATGGATTATCTGATCGGTGCTTTTGAGGATGGATTGCCATCCTGATCCTGCATCGCATGGGGACTGGCCGGATTGTAGAACATGCCAAGGGACAGGCTCTGTGCAATATTCTCGGCTTTTTTGAAGATAAAGGCAGTGTCTTCCTCTGAGAAAAGCTCTTCCAGAGTTTCGTGAAACAGGCCAAGCCACTCGCCGAAATTCTCCGGCGCCACTTTGGTTTTCAACTGCATATGAACCTGCATCGGATTACCCGAATAGAGACCACTCGTATTCAGGACAGAAGACCAGAAGCGGTACATCTTTGGCATATGTTCGTCCCAATGATCACCGATCGCCTCGTCAAAAATCGGTCCGAGGGACTTGTCTGCCCGCACTTTTTCGTAAAACCGATCAACCATCTCAATGATCTGGTCGCCGGGAATCCGGATCGGGCGGGTTCTGCGATGTTCATGTGGCTCTGATGACTGCATGGCTAACCTTTTAACCGTCTGTAAGCACTAACAAGGATGCTAGCAGCATATCGGGCTTCTTTTTCTGTGACATAACGCCCCAGCCCTATGCGTAAGGTACTGTCGTAGCTAGTCGCATCAAGGCCGATAGCCTTCAGCACATGGGACGTTTCTCCTTCTGCAGACAGGCAGGCTGAGCCGGTCGATAAGGCGAGGCTCGGGCATTCAAACAGTAAATCCTCTGCTGAAACTCCTTTAAAACTCACATTCAGGCAACCCGGTATTTTGTTGATCTGATCCCCGTTAAAGACGATATTGTCTCCCAGTTCTCGAGAAAGGGCTTCTTTAAGAAGGCCGGAGAGGGTGAGGAGATGAGCTTTGTCTTTTCCCCGGTTTATGTGAGCGAGATCACTGGCTTTACCAAAGCCGGCGATCAGAGCCGTTGCGGGCGTTCCATCGGGTTTCGGGAGTGATGCTGAAAATAATCCCCGCTTTACATACAAGGCGCCAATGCCTTGGGGGCCATAAATTTTGTGGGCGGACAGGCTTATGGCATCCAGATGAAGGGATTTGACGTCAAGATGCTCGGTTGCAACTGCCTGAACGCCGTCACTGTGAAAAGGGATGTTGCGTTCTTTGCACAGGGCGCCGATTGAGCTGATATCCTGCAGGGTTCCTATTTCGTTATTGGCGGCTTGAATGGAGACGAGGCAGGTCTCCGGTCTGATGGCAGCTTCCAGAACAGCCAGGTCCAGTCGCCCATTTTCCCTAACTGGTAGAAAGGTGATCTGATGACCTTTTCCCAAGAGTTCTTCTTGAGGCGACAGCAAAGAGGTATGTTCCGTTTTCAGACAGATAAAATGTCCCGGGTGGTCACAGTTATTCGCCGCCGCCTGCAGGATCGTCTGATTGGCCTGGGTGGCGCCCGATGTAAAATGAATCTCGTCAGCATCTGCACCGATCAGGTTTGCAACCTGCCTTCTTGCTGTTTCGATCCGATCTGCTGCGTCAAGTCCGAAAGCATGGGTTTTGCTTTGGGCATTGCCAGGAACAGCAAAAGCTTCATCCATAACCTGCTTGACGTCCGGAGCCAGCGGTGTGGTTGACTGATGATCCAGAAAGACCGGCAGGCAGAGCTCCTCCCCTTCAAACAGAACTGTACTCCGCTGATCGGAAATCAGGATCATCTCTTAAGGTACTCGTCCAGTCGGGCCAGCATTCTGTCCTTCTCTTCCCGCGTACAGAAAGTGGCTTCAAAGCCGTTACGGGCCAGTGCCGCAAGATGGTCTTTATCCAGGTCAAGGGCTTCTGTGATGGCCAGATAATTTTCGTTCATATAGCCGCCAAAATAGGCCGGATCATCAGAATTGACAGTGGCTTTAAGCCCTTTCTCCAGCATGGTGCGGATCGGATGCTTTGTCATATCCGTTACGCCGGCCAGTTTATAGTTGGACAGCGGGCAAACGGTGAGTGCCATACCTTCGCGTACCAGGCGTTCCGTGAGGGCTTCATCTTCAAGACTACGGTTTCCGTGATCAAGGCGGTCGATTTTCAGCAGATCCAGGGAATCTCGAACATAATCCGGCGGTCCTTCCTCTCCCGCATGGGCGACCGCCAGGAACCCTTCCTCCTTGCAGCGGGCATAGAGGCGCTCAAATTTTGACGGTGGATGACCGAGTTCTGAAGAATCCAGTCCAACCGCAATGATCTTGTCCTTGTGAGGCAATGCCTGTTCCAGAGTCTTAAAACCGTCTTCTTCACTTAAGTGCCGAAGGAAGCTCATAATGAGGTGAAAGGTAATCCCTAGCTTCTTTTCGCCATCTTCAAGCGCCCGGTAAATACCGTTTATGACGGTATCAAACGCAATACCCCGCTCCGTATGGCCTTGAGGGTCGAAGAAGATCTCAACATGAATGACATTCTGGGCATGCACTTTGGTCAGATAGGCCCAGGTGAGATCATAGAAATCCTGCTCTGTCTGCAGAACCCCCATTCCCTGATAATAGATATCGAGGAAGTCCTGTAATTCACTGAACTCATAAGCCGCCCGGATTTCCTCAACCGAGCTGTAAGGGAGGTTGATATTGTTACGCCTGGCGAACTGAAACATCTGCTCCGGCTCGAGGCTGCCCTCAATATGCAGATGCAGTTCCGTCTTCGGCAGTCCTTCAATAAAGCTTGCTAATGCGCTCATGATTTCCTCCCTTGGGTTATGGTTTTAAAATAAAACCCCCGCCGGACAGATCAAGTCCGGCGGGGGTTGCTGAAACATCTTGCTAAGACTTACTTGGGCAGTTTGCCCTGTACGCCTTCCACATACCAGTCCATACCGAGCAGGGCACCGTCATCCAGTTCCTTGCCGGCAGCAACGGCTTCTGTACCGTCCTGCTTGTTGAACGGACCGGCAAACGGCTTGATCGATCCATCGATAATGCCTTTGCGGGTTTCTTCCGCGAGTTTCACGACATCGGCCGGAATGGCTTCGTTATATTTGGACAGCTCAACCATACCGGACTTCAGACCGGCCCAGGTGTCGCCGGATTTCCAGGAACCGTCGAGGGCGGCTTTGGTCCGCTCCACATAGTATTTGTCCCAGTTGTCGATAATGGCGGTCAGTTGGGCTTTAGGGGCGAAGTGGTGCATATCGGAGGCCTGGCCAACGGCCCAGACACCACGGCTTTCAGCAACCTGCAACGGTGCCGGGCTGTCCGTGTGCTGCAGAATAATATCAGCGCCCTGGTCGATCAGGGCCTTGGCGGCGTCGCCTTCTTTGCCCGGATCATACCAGGTGTTTACCCACGCGACTTTGATCTGGATATTCGGGTTTACGCTTTTTGCAGCCAGAGCAACGGCGTTGATACCACGAACCACTTCCGGGATAGGGAATGAACCAACATATCCAATGACATTGGATTTGGTCATTTTACCGGCGATCTTGCCGATCACATAACGACCTTCATAGAAGCGGCCGGAATAAGTGCTGACATTTTTGGACCGCTTATAGCCGGTTGCATGTTCGAATTTTACATTCGGGAACTGCTTGGCGACTTTGAGGGTCGGGTTCATGAAGCCGAAAGAGGTTGTAAAAATAATCTTGTGACCTTGTGCGGCCATCTGGCGGATAACCCGTTCGGAATCCGGGCCTTCCTTTACGCTCTCAACGAAGGTGGTTTTAACCTTGTCGCCAAGCGCGTTCTGGACAGCCTGACGGCCAATATCGTGCCGATACGTCCAGCCGTGGTCACCAACAGGGCCGACATAAACAAAGCCGACTTTATCTTCTGCGGATGCTGTTCCGGCAGCAAGCAGCGAGCCAACAACGGCTACGGCACCTGCCAGGGATACCAAAGGTTTAAATTTCATCTCTTTCTCCTCTGTCAAAACCAGTTTTTTGCTCCGTTTTTTATGCGGCGGGATGGAAGATTTTCCCGATACAGGCTGGAGCATGTTTACGGATGCGCGATTCATCCTTCGAAATCAGTACGAGAACAATAACCGTCGCAAGATAAGGCAACATGGATAATATTTGAGACGGTAAGTCAAGCCCCGCCGCCTGGGCGTGGAGCTGTAAAATAGTAATTCCGCCAAACATATAGGCGCCGACAAGAACAAGCCCCGGCTTCCAGGTTGCAAAGACAATCAGGGCAAGGGCAATCCAGCCGCGGCCTGCCGTCATATTCTCTGCCCACATCGGTGTATAGGCGAGAGAGAGATAGGCGCCGCCGATCCCGGACATGGCACCACCGAACATAACGGCCAGATAACGAATGCCAATGACCGAATAACCGATGGAATGCGCAGCATCATGAGAATCGCCAACTGCCCGTAAAACAAGCCCCGCTTTGGTCCGATACAGAAACCAACTGACGCCGGCGACCATCACAAGCGATAGATAGACCAGCGGATCCTGCCCGAACAGGATTGGACCGATAACCGGTAAGTCTGTCAGGACGGGAATATCAAGTTTGGCAATGGCATCTACCGGCGTGCCGACAAAATCCTGTCCGATCAAGGCACTTAACCCTACACCAAACAGAGTAAGCGCCAGGCCGGTAGCCACTTGATTGGCCATCAGTGACAAGGTCAGGATGCCAAACAGGAAGGCCATAAAAGCACCAGCCAGGGCTGCAACGGCAACGGCGAGGAAATAATTTTGGGTTAGTGTAGCCGTTACAAAGGCTGCAACAGCACCAACCACCATCATGCCCTCAACTCCGAGATTGAGGACGCCTGATTTCTCGGTAACCAACTCTCCGATGCCGGCAAAGACGAGAGGCGTAGCTGCGGTAATGACCGTCAGGATTACAGGAACGATCCAGTCAAACTCACTCATGACGCCACCTTTGAAAATCCGGCCATACGAAAACGATAATTGACCAGCACATCGCAGGCCAGAAGGTAAAAGAGGACCATCCCTTGAAAAACACCGGTAACCGCAACCGGTAGTCCTAGATTGATCTGCGCCGTTTCACCACCAAGATAGGTAAGGGCCATCAGCAGCCCCGCCAGAATGATGCCAACCGGATGCAATCGTCCGAGAAAAGCGACGATAATCGCTGTAAAACCGTATCCCGGCGAGATGGAGGGAAGCAACTGTCCCACCGGACCGGAGACTTCTGAAACGCCGGCAAGACCGGCCATAGCGCCACCGAATAACAGACAGAACCAGATAATCTTTTTCTGGCTAAAACCGGCATAGCTGCCGGCTTTCGGGGCCGCCCCGATCACTTTCACCTGAAAACCGATCAGGGATTTCGATAACATTATCCAGGTTCCGAAAACAGCCAGCAGAGCCAAAATCGTACCCATGTGAAGTCGTGTGCCTTCCATCAGGATCGGCATCGTAGCGCTTTCACTGAAAGTCCTGGATTCCGGGAAATTAAAGCCGTCCGGATCCCGCCACGGGCCGTGGACCAGCAGGCTGAGAATGAGGATGGCTACATAGACCAGCATCAGGCTTGTCAGGATCTCATTGGCATTAAAGCGGGTTTTCAGGAAAGCAGGGATGGCTGCCCATAAAGCGCCGCCAATCGCCCCCATAAGGATCATGATCGGCAGCAGAAAAACACTGTCGACATCATGAAAATAGACGAAAACACCACCACCGAAGATGGCACCCAGCGTTAATTGGCCCTCCGCGCCAATATTCCAGACATTTGCCCTGAAGCCGACGGATAAACCGATGGCACACAGTATCAGCGGTGTTGCCTTAACAATCAGTTCGGTTGCGCCATACTGGTTGTTGACAGGCAGAATAAAGAAATTCTCAAGCGCCTCCAGCGGATTAACGCCCAGGAATGTGAAGAGAGCCATACTGGTCAGGATCGTCAGAAGCAATGCCAGAAGCGGCGTCACATAGACCATCGACCGGGCTGGTTCCGGCCTTTTTTCAATCTTAAGCAACACTGTCAAATTCCTTACTTACGTCGGCTCCTGCGGTGCCGCCCATTAACAGCCCGATTTCTTCAATGGTAATCTCATGGACGCCACGGCTCACGGAAAGGCGGCCCTCCGCGATGACGGCCATTCGGTTACTGATGGCGAAGAGCTCATCTAGATCCTGGCTAACCACCAGCACGGCCGCTCCTTTTGCGGCAAGATCAATGATCGCCTGATGAATGGCGGCAGCGGCTCCTGCATCAACACCCCAGGTGGGGTGAGCAATGATGATCAGCTTTGGATCCTGCAGCATTTCCCGCCCGACAATAAATTTCTGAAGATTACCGCCGGACAGGCTACCGGCTGTATGGGATATACCAGCCGTTCTGACATCAAACTTTTCGACGATTTCCTCCGCATAGTCGATTGTTTTGCGGGTATCAATCAGGCCGTTGCTCAGGAGTTTTTTCTGGCGGTAGGCACTCAGGAAAGCGTTATCAATGAGGCTCATATCCGGCACAGAGCCATGGCCAAGGCGATCTTCCGGAACAAAGGCGACGCCCAAGCCCCGCCGTTCCGTTGGGCCCGTTAGCCCAATAGGCTGCTGTTCAAGAAGGATATCTTCAGCTTTCTGGCAGCGGATTTCTCCGCTGAGGGCTTCCAGAAGTTCCACTTGCCCATTACCGGCAACCCCGGCAATGCCAAGGATCTCACCGCTTCTCACTTCAAAATTGATCAGATTGAGATCAACGCCGAACTGATCGGTGCTGTCCAGGGACAGATTATTGACTTTCAATCGGACAGGACCGCGATCGGCTTCTTCAGAATGCTGAGGCGCTGTGAGATTGGTACCGATCATCATTTCAGCCAGGCTTTTAGCCGTTTCAACGGTCGGATCGCATTCGGTAATATATTTGCCGCCCCTCAGGATGGTCGCCTTGTGGCAGAGGGCTTTGATTTCATCCAGCTTGTGGCTGATATAAAGGATGGAAACGCCTTCATCAGCGAGACGCCGAAGGGTTTCGAACATTTTTTCCGCTTCCTGCGGTGTCAGAACCGATGTGGGTTCGTCCATAATCAGCAGCTTGGGATTTTGCAGAAGGCATCTGACGATTTCGATGCGCTGTTTCTCCCCCACAGACAATGTATGAACATGACGTTCGGGATGCAGCGGAAGACCATAATTTTCGGATATCTCGCGGATACGGCGAGACAGATCCGCCATATTCTGCCTTCCCGGCAGACCAAGGGCGATATTTTCTGTTACCGTCATCGCTTCGAATAGCGAGAAGTGCTGAAATATCATGCCAATACCGGTTTTCCGCGCGGCATGCGGGTTTGCGATCTCAAGCGGAGAGCCATCCCATTTCATCTCTCCGGAATCTGCTTTCAGGACACCGTAAATAATTTTAACGAGTGTGCTTTTTCCAGCTCCGTTTTCTCCGAGCAGGGCATGAATTTCGCCAGGAAGGATCTTTAGATCAATCTTGTCATTCGCGAGGACGCCCGGATAGGCTTTGGTAATGCCCTTCAGCTCCAGGCGCGGTGTCACGGCACCATCCGTCTCCATATAATCACTCTCCCTGTTTGTCCGGTTTTATCTCCGAACATTTTATAGCTCCTGTGATCCGGCTTCAGACTTTACAGTAATCAAAACCGGTTTCTTATCTTTTTCTCATCCTGTTGCCCGATTGCCAGTTGTTCCTGACGGATCTGAAGCAGTTGTGCCGAGACACTGATGGCGATTTCTGTCGGATGCTTCCCATACAATCCCGGCAGGCCGATCGGACAGGTGAGATTGGCAATATCGTTCTCCGGCAAGCCCCGTGCCGCCAATCGCCGTTCAAATTTCTTTCTTTTGGTCTGAGATCCGATCAGTCCCACAAAAGCCGCATCTCTTCTGTTCAGCAGCGCCTCACAAATGTCCAGATCCAACTGATGGCTATGGGTCATGACCAGACAAAAACTTCCGGCTGGTATACTCTTCGCAAAGGATGCCGGTCGAGCAGATATCTCTTGCTTGACAGCCGGTAGACGTTCTTTCGGAAACTCACCAGCTCTTTCATCAACCCAGGTAATGCGGCAGGGATAAGAGGCGAGGGTGCTCACCAGTGCTTTCCCAACATGTCCAGCACCAAACAGCACCAGGTGGAACTGTTCCCGCAGAACCGGTTCCACAAGAATAAAGTCATCTGCTTTTCGATCGTCCCGGAACAGTTGCGCCCGTCTGTCAGCCTGAACAGAGCGAATCAGGGCTTTCAAGGGTGTGTCATTGGCTGCCAATTCATCGGGGTGATCCAGCAAACGGTGTGACAGCTGCCCGTTTTTCCATTCTCTTAAAAGCAATGCGCCGCTGGAGGCAGTCGCAACGCTTTCCAGCCAACCCTTATCTTTCTCTTCAAGAGGATCCAGCAATAAATCCACCGAGCCGCCGCAGCATTGAGCCAGTTCCGGTCCGAGGGGCAGGCTCATGATTTCCGGTGTTTTGTTTCCGGATACCAAAATGTCCCTGGCTTTTTGAATGGCTTTATATTCAAGCTGGCCACCACCGATCGTACCGCATGTATTTTGCGCTGTAACGAGCATACGGGCTCCTGTCTCCCGTGGGGTGGAGCCTTTGATCTCACCAACGGTCAGCAGGACGGAACGTCCTCCAGCCCCCAGGTGCAATGCGAGTATGTCGGCCCAGCGCGTCATTCTGCAGCTTGCCTCCGGTAGCCTGCCTGCTTTTCTCTGACATCCTGCACGGCCGTTAAAATACGTTCCGGTGTTGCCGGAGCATCCAGTGATGGAAAAACCTGATAATCAACCACGCTTCCGACAGCATCGGTCAGGGCGTTGAACGCGGAGATGGCCAGCATAAAAGGGGGTTCCCCAACGGCCTTGGATTTATGAATGCTGTTTTCCACATTTTCACCGGCGTCATAGATTTCCATATTGAAAATCTCCGGACGGTCACTGCAAGCCGGTATTTTGTATGTGGACGGAGCATGGGTTCTGAGATTGCCGGCGCCGTCAAAAACCAGTTCCTCCGTTGTCAGCCAGCCCATTCCTTGAATGAAGCCGCCTTCAATCTGCCCCAAATCAATAGTCGGATTAAGGCTCTTTCCGGTGTCATGAATGATATCCACCCGGGTGATTTTATTCTCACCGGTCAGGGTATCAATGACGGCTTCTGAAACAGCAGCACCATAAGCAAAATAATAGAAGGGACGGCCAGAATAGTTTTCAGCGTCATAATGGATTTTCGGTGTCCGGTAATATCCGGTGGCGGACAGAGAAATCCGGTTGAAATAAGCCTGCTGCACCAGTTCGGCAAACGTTATGGTTTCTTCACCGATCCTGATCCGGTTGGGCAGGAACGTGATGGCTGAAGCCGGGACCTTGTAATGATCGGATGCAAAATCGATCAGTCTTTCTTTTATGGTGCGGGCGGCGGCCTGGGCAGCCTTGCCGTTCATGTCAGAGCCTGATGACGCTGCCGTTGCCGACGTGTTGGGGACTTTGTCCGTTGTGGTTGATGTGATTTTTACCCGTTCGATATCGATCTGCAGTTCTTCGGCGACCACCTGAGCGACTTTGACAAACAAGCCCTGACCCATTTCGGTTCCGCCATGATTGAGCATGACGCTACCGTCCGTATAAACATGCAAAAGGGCGCCAGCCTGGTTAAGGAAGGTGGTCGTAAAGGAAATGCCAAATTTTACGGGCGTCAGCGCAATGCCTTTTTTAAGGTATGGGCTTGCCTTGTTAAAGGCGCGAATGGCATCACGGCGGGCTGCATAATCCGCTTTCTTTTCAAGATCCGCGATAATCTCTGCAGCGATATTGTCCTCAATCTCCATATGATAGGGCGTAACGTTTCGATCCGTCTTGCCATAGAGGTTAATTTTTCGGATATGAAGCGGATCTTTCCCAATTTCGTGAGCAATCTCGTCCATCATCCGCTCGACGCCGATCATGCCTTGCGGTCCGCCAAATCCGCGGAACGCCGTGTTGGACACGGTGTGAGTCTTGCAGCGATGGGAAATGATGGACACATTTTCAAAATAATAACAGTTATCCGCGTGGAAGATGGTCCGGTCATTGATGGCGGCGGATAGATCAGCCGATCTTCCGCAGCGTGAGGAGAAGACAAATTCCACTCCGTCAATTCTGCCTTCTTCGTTAAAGCCCACATCATATTGGATGACAAAATCATGTCGCTTGCCGGTCATGATCATATCATCATCCCGGTCCAGGCGAAGCTTGGCCGGTCGTCCGGTTTTGGTTGCGACCAGAGCCGCCATTGCGGCGAACCAGGCGCCCTGAGTTTCCTTGCCGCCAAAACCACCGCCCATGCGGCGAACTTCAACGGTCACGGAATGATCCGGCACATCCAGAAACTTGGCCACATTATGCTGCACTTCCGTTGGATGCTGGGTAGAGCAGTGAATATGCACATCACCATCTTCCCGGGGAGTGGCAATCGATATATGGCCCTCGAGATAGAAGTGATCCTGACCACCGATCTCAAACCGCCCCTGCAGTCGGTTCTCCGCTTTTTTTAGGGCGTTTTGAGGTTCTCCCCGCACCAGATGACGGCTTGGCAGGACAAAGGAATCCGCAGAAATCGCTTGCTCAACGGTAAGGATCGGTTCCAGCTCTTCATACTCGACGACGGCCATACTAGCGGCTGCACGGGCCTGCTCTATGGTGTTTGCTGCGACCAGAAAAAGAGATTGTCCGACATATTCCACCAGATCTTCCGCAAAGACCGGATCATCTCCCAGAACAGGGGAAGCATCATTGACCCCAGGAACGTCCTCTGCAGTATATACTGCAGCGACACCCGGCACTTCGCGAACGGCGGAGACATCCAGGCGGGTTATTTTCGCATGGGCTTTGCTGCTTTGCGCCACATAGAGGTGCAGCATATCCTTGGGTTCACGGATATCGTCAATATAAGTTGCTTCGCCCGTAACCTGCTTGATGGCACTGTCATGGATCAGGGGCTTATGGATCTTGCCGCGGATTTCCGTCTCGCTGGATACCGGATTACGCATGAGCAGTCTCCCTGCCACTTGGCAGATCGCCAACCAGTCGTGTTTCCGCCTCCGGTTCCGTTGTCTCAATAAAGAATTTCAGTAACAGATTTTGTGCGGCAGACAGACGATATTCCCGGCTCGCCCGCATATCTGTGAGAGGTGAGTAATCCTCTTCCATGGCTTGCATAGCGTTCTGCACAGTGTCCAGGGTCCAGTCTTTTCCAGTAAGAGCGGTTTCCGCTTTTCCGGCTCTGAGAGGTGTGCCTGCCATACCGCCATAGCAGATACGAATGTCTTTAACAGTATTGCCGTCCAGAGTCAGGTTAAACGCCCCGCAAACCGCAGAGATATCCTGGTCAAAACGTTTCGAGAGTTTATAGGTCCTGAACGTCCGATCCTGCGACGGTGACGGGAACGAGACTTTTTCAACAAATTCGCCAGGTTTCAGATCTTGTTTGCCATAATCGATGAAGAAGTCCTCAAGCGGAATATTACGGCTGCCTTTTGCGCCGGTCAGCGTCAGTGTTGCATCCAGGGCGATCAAGGCAGGCGGCGTATCCCCGATGGGTGAACCATTGGCAATATTGCCGCCGATCGTGCCGGAATTGCGGATCTGCGTTGAGGCAATCCGCCGGATCAGTTCGCCTAAATCAGGATAAAGACCGCCGAGTGTCTGCCAGGCGTCAGAGTAGGTAACGCCTGCTCCGATCGTGACTTTGTCGTTTGTAACATCCAGCGATTTTAAGGATTTTATCCGGCCAAGATAAATGATCGTTTCAAGTCGGCGATGCTGTTTGGTAACCCAGAGGCCGATATCTGTCGCGCCCGCTAATATGACAGCATCTGGATGATCTTTCAGCAGATGGCTGAATTCCTCAACTGTTGTCGGGGCGTAATACTGTTTGTCTTGACAGTCCAGGGAAAGCATCGGATCGGCGCCAAGCGTTTCAAGAAGCGCGGCTCTTGCCTTTTCAGTCTTGTGAAAACTGTCCTGGAGGCCGTCCTCAGCGCTTTTTTCAGCCGCATCGATAATGGTTCCATAGCCGGTACAACGGCAGAGATTCCCGGCCAGCACATTATTGATGTCCTGCCGGTTTGCACTGTTACGGCCGTGTTTTTCGGCAAAGAGCGACATGACAAAGCCCGGTGTGCAGAAGCCGCACTGGGTTGCATTGCTGCCGATCATGGCCTGCTGTACCGGATGCAAGGTTCCGTCAGATGACTGCAGATCCTCGACCGTAATCAGTTCCCGTCCGTCCAGCATGGGCAGAAACTGGATACAGGCATTCACTGCCTGATAGCGGATAGTGCCGTCTTCCATCCGGTCTCCAAGCACAACGGTGCAGGCGCCGCAATCTCCCTCAGCGCAACCCTCCTTTGTGCCTGTCAGGGCATCTTCATATCTTAAAAAATTCAGGACAGTCTGTGTCGGATCAATAGCCTCCAACTCCCTGATCTGTCCCTTATGGACGAACCGGATCGTATTACGCATGGGTTCCTCCGCAAATAATACTAAAATATAGAGCGATATTCATATAATCGGTAACTAAAATAAAAGGTCGCTCCGGCTCAACCGGAGCGACCCGTCATATGGGATTTAGTGGTCTTCTTTCGGCAGAATGGCGTTCAGAAGAATGGAAAGAAACGCAACCGGGAACAGGCCGGATGTCAGCATCATTTTTGCCCAGTCTG
>DIYE01000231.1 GCA_002428885.1 Alphaproteobacteria bacterium UBA6062 | reverse complement strand
AATAATGGTGATATCTTTGGTGGTTGGGTTCTGTCCCAGATGGATATTGCCGGGGGCGTTATTGCCTCACGCCGGGCAAAGGGCAGGGTGGTGACGGTTGCTGTTGAAGCGATGACTTTCCATGAGCCCATCAAAACCGGTGATGTGGTCAGTATTTACGGCGATATCGAAAAGGTTGGCCGGACTTCCATGCATATCAAGCTGACGACGATTGTCGCCCGTAAGCTTGATCCGACAGAGATCAAAGTGACCGAAGGGACTTATATCTTCGTTGCCATTGATGATGACGGAAAACCCAGAGAAGTCCCCGCTGAATAGTCTTGTCAGGCAGAGCCCGTCTGCTTGTCGTCGCGGGCCTGCCGCTTGGCCATGATTTCCTGGATTTTTCTCTCTTCCCATTCTTCATCAAACATCGGAAGCCAGTCCAGATGCTGTGACGCATGGATGGCAACCGCGACGCCCCAGCCCAGCGTGGGCCAGATGGCCCAGTAATAACTGGATGTTATCAGATTGATGATATGGAGGAACGTGATGATCACACCATAGATGATCAGATGGCGATAGAAATGCTGAAGCTGGCGGACCTTGCGCCGGGCACGCTGATATTCCTTGTCTTCCTCTTCCTGCATACATTCCTCCTTACCTCACAAAAATGTTAGGTAAAGCACTTGGAAGAGTCACGTTAAAAGTCAAGCCGCTGTGACCTATATTACGGTTGGAAAGAACGGCGTTATTTCCAGAATGGCCTAAGAAGATCTGAACGATCGATACGATCTGTTCAGGCGTTGGTTTATGCGCCGGTAGTGATGTTGCAAAACCGGCAGGAAGGGATGTTAGATCCGTTTGTTTTATATAAGAGCGCTCTACCAAGGATGCTCTTCGCCGTTCCATTTATAGAAGCGGCCATTATCGTCGGCGGTGAGGGCGGCCATTTTGTTGAATAGGCCGGTTGCGCTTTCCACGGCAGTGATATCGGCTTGTGAGCCGCCCATATCTGTCTGTACCCACCCCGGGTGAAACAGGGTGATTATAAAGCCGTCCATAGCCATTTCGCAGGCCAGAGTCTGCATCACTTTGTTAACGGCGGCTTTGGAGGAACGGTAGGCGTAAGCGCCTGCACTTTCCCGGTTCAAGGCGCCCATCTGACTGGAGATTGTTGCAATTTTTGGCGACGTAGACCGGCGGAGATTGGTGAGTAGCACCTGTACCATTCGCAGCGGCGCCATGGTATTGATCCGGAAAGCTTCTCCCCAGGCGTCAAAATCCATATCCGTTGCACCTTGCCTCTCGCCGCCCATGATACCCGCATTATTCACGAGAAAGTCTACGGTTTTGTCTTTCAGCATTTCAGCCAGGTTAGTGGCCGATGTTGCGTCACTGACATCGAGAGGCAGTATTTCTATTTGACTGGATTTCGAAGCCAGGTCGGCCAGTGCTTGAGCCTCTTCAGGCTTTCGGCAGCAAGCCAGAACAGTCCAGTCATTTTCGGAAAAAATCCGAACCAGTTCTATGCCAATACCTCTATTCGCTCCGGTGATTAAAACAGTTGCCATTCTTCTCCCCCTTTTTTTGTGATCTTATCGAAGAGCGACCGGTAAAGTCAAAAGATGGCATAAATGCGGATGTCTAGATAGGTAGGCTTTATCTGACCATAAAAAAGGGCCGCCAATGGGCAGCCCTTTTCTGGAGTATCTGATCAGGATCAGACGCTGAAATACATATCGAATTCGGCCGGGTGAGGGGCGTGTTCGAATTTATAGACGTCTTCCCATTTCATGGCGATATAGCCGTCGATCATGTCGTCGGTGAAAACGCCGCCTTTTTTCAGGAATTCACGATCCGCATCCAGGGCTTCCAGGGCTTCGCGCAGGGAACCGGCAACGGTCGGGATGTCTTTCAGTTCTTCAGCCGGCAGATCATACAGATCCTTATCCATGGCATCGCCCGGGTGGATTTTGTTCTGAATACCGTCCAGGCCGGCCATCATCATGGCAGCGAAAGCAAGATACGGGTTCGCTGTACAATCCGGGAAGCGGATTTCAACACGCTTGCCGTTCGGGCTCGGTGCGAACGGGATCCGGCAGGAAGCGGAACGGTTACGGGCAGAGTATGCCAGCAGAACCGGAGCTTCAAAGCCCGGGATCAGGCGTTTGAAAGAGTTGGTGGAAGCATTTGTGAAAGCATTGAGGGCTTTTGCATGTTTGATGATACCACCGATATAGAAAAGGGCTGTATCAGACAGAGCGGCGTAACCGGAACCGGCGAAGGTCGGTGTGCCGTCTTTCCAGATAGACTGGTGTACATGCATGCCGGAGCCATTGTCGCCGGCGACAGGTTTCGGCATGAAGGTTGCTGTTTTGCCATAAGCGTGGGCCACATTGTGGATCACATATTTCTGCTTCTGGATATCGTCTGCAGCGCCGACCAGTGTGTTGAATTTAAAGCCGAGCTCATGCTGTGAAGGAGCCACTTCATGGTGGTGCTTTTCAACGCTGAGGCCCATTTCCTTGGCAACGGAAACCATCTCGGAACGGATATCGGCACCGCTGTCAACCGGTTGTACCGGGAAGTAGCCGCCTTTAACGCGCGGGCGGTGACCTGTGTTGCCACCATCCAGATCGGAGCCGCCGTTATGAGGGGCTTCCACATCATCAAGCTTGAAGAAAGTGTGGTGGCTGTCGTTGCTGAACTGAACGTCATCAAACATAAAGAATTCAGCTTCCGGACCGAAGAACGCGGTATCACCGATACCTGTGCTGGCAAGATAAGCTTCAGCGTTTTTGGCAACGGAGCGAGGATCACGCTCATAGCTTTCGCCGCTTGTCGGATCCAGGATGTCACAGAAGACGATCAGGGTAGGACGGGCGGCGAAGGGATCCATGACGGCAGATGTCACATCGGGCATCAGGGTCATGTCAGATTCGTTAATCGCTTTCCACCCTGTGATGGAAGAGCCGTCAAACATGACACCATCTTCGAACATATCTTCATCAACGGCATCCACATGCATGGCAAGATGCTGCCATTTGCCTTTTGGATCAGTGAAGCGCAGGTCCACATATTCAATATCGTTTTCCTGGATGGTGCTCAGAATTTCAGAAACTGTGCTCATATCTTTGTCTTTCTCTATGACGTGATTGTTTGACTGATTTGATCAGGCTCGTCCCATGGCGAGCCTGGATTTTCCTGTTTGTTAGACGGCTTCCGGTCCTTTTTCACCGGTCCGGATCCGGATGACTTCTTCAACACTGGAGACAAAAATCTTTCCGTCTCCGATCCGTCCTGTCCGGGCGGCAGTCTGGATGGCTTCCAGGGCACGCTCTACAAGCTCGTCTTCCAGGACAATTTCGATTTTCACCTTGGGCAGGAAATCAACAACATATTCCGCACCGCGATACAATTCGGTATGGCCCTTCTGACGGCCAAATCCCTTTGCTTCCGTAACGGTAATCCCCTGAAGGCCCACTTCATGAAGGGCTTCTTTAACCTCATCCAGTTTGAAGGGCTTGATAATCGCTTCGATTTTCTTCATTGCTCACTTCTTCAGTTATGTCTCTGCCTGTCACCTTATTAGCACGAGTTGTGCCAGTTTTAGTATCTCGGACTAAAAAAATGACGGGCAGAAAACTGCGGAAAAGCACCAGGATTGTGAGAGATGTTTAAAAACTAGTCAAAAAAAATGATTAAAAATTATGCAAACGCACAAAATGTAGCCAATTTTAGATTAAGAACGGGGCAATCTCAGTTTATAGAGACCTTTAAAATCATTAGGATCAGCGACCTCTCCCTTACGAACAATTTCAAGGCGGCCGTTTCGTGCCAGGAAGATGGCTTGTTGCCGGACCGCCGTCATATATTTGCGCCAGATATCCTGGGGATCTTTCGGTTTAGCCTTGTCGGCCGCAATTTTCTGGGCAATCGCATTGGGAGATACTTCTGAACCGTCAGAGACGGCATTCAGAATATAAGTCACAACCGGATCCTCCGGTGTATCCTTGGCGGTATCCTGCTCAGTAGTCTTTTGCTGATCGTCGGTCATGACGTTAATTCCGGTTCTATGGTGGTCAAATACGAAAGAAGATGGGCTTTTAGTGTGTATGGTCAAGAAATGCAAGACAGGGATAGGAAGTCTTTAAGGATGGGACTTACTAAGAAAGTGTTTGAGGTCTGAAGTCAAGTGACTGTGCTTAGGTAAGCAAAACGGCGGTATAAACAAATTTAATAAAAAGTTGTTGAAGGAGGGAAAAGGCGACGAAGTTCTCCTTATGAAGATTATTTTATATCTTAAAACCTAATTAAAAAGTGCAATATATATACTTTTGCGGATAATATGCGGCGGATCAGTACTGTATTAGTAACATATCCGGCATTTGAATCTTCTTTCCTCAGGCCGGGTTCTGCGAAACCTGTTTGAGAGTTCCAGGTCATGCTGACAAAATTGATAACATGCCTGACAAGGGTAGCTTTAATTTGGAGCATTGTGTGTGCAGCGATGGCAGGTGCTGCTGTTGCACAAAGCGAGGCGCTGAATTTTACACAAACGGAACGTGAATGGATGGCTGCTCATCCGGTCATTCGGATTGGTATTGACGCCGGATATGCACCTTATAGCTTTCAAAAGAGCGACTCTCTCTATGCGGGAATAGCGCCGGATTTTATAAAAGAGATAGAAGAGCGAACGGGCCTTAAATTCCAAGTCGTGCCTGGATTAAGCTGGCCTGAAATCCTTGAAGGCGCCAAAAGGAAAGAGTTGGATGCTATCGCAACGGCGTTCCAGACCCCAGACCGAAACACATTCCTGAATTTCTCGCAGATTTACATTAATACGCCGCTTGTGATGATGACACAGGCTGGCAATGAGGACATTTATGAGCCATCGGATTTGATTGGTAAGCGTGTTGCCCTGGTGCGCGACTATCTCTCAACGGAACGGGTTCTCAAAGATTATCCGGCCATTATCCCGGAATTTGTGGATTCGCCTCTAGAAGGACTTCAGGCCGTTGCTATCGGTGAAGCCGATGCTTACGTTGGCGTTCTGGGAGTTAGTACTTACGTGGCTCGGGAAAACGGATTGTCCAACCTGGTTGTTGCAGGGCGATATGATCTCACAGTAACCGGACAGCGATTTGCCGTACGCAAGGACTGGCCGGAGCTGACCCGGATTATCGATAAAGTGCTCGATCAGATGTCCGTTCGTACCAAGAATGCGATTATTGAAAAATGGACCCCGGTTCTGGATGCTTCCACGCCCACATCAAGCCAGGCACCGCCTTTCGACTTGTCGAAAGAGGAAAGTGATTGGCTTCAGCAGAATCCGGTTATTCGCATCGGTGTGATGAAATTCTGGCCGCCGATGGATTATGTTGATCATACGGGACAACCTCGAGGGATCGGTGTTGATTTTATTGCTCTTTTTAACAAACGCCTGAACGGTTCTCTGGAAATCGTACAGGATGAGTGGCCGGTCCTGCTGGAAAAGCTGCGAAAGGGAGAAATAGAGGCGTTGATGGATATCACGCCGACTGAAGAAAGAGGATTGGAGTTTAAATTCACCTCTCCATATGTTGTGGTTCCGCATGTTATTTTTGCCCGAAAAAATGGTCCCTATTATAGCGATCTCGACGATTTATCCGGCAAGACAATTTCTCTTGAGCAGGGTTTTTATGTGGAGCGGGAGATACGGCAGAAATACCCTGATATTACCATAAAGAGTTACGCGACAACCAGTGATGCCCTGGATGCGGTCTTAAAGGGTGAAGCTGACGCCTATGTGGGTAATCGGGCGGTTGCCATGTATATTATCCGCAATGAGCTTATTGAAAATCTCCAGCAGCAGGGAAAACTGAAAGGAACAGCTTCGGTTAATGCCATTGCTGTCCGAAAAGATAATCCATCCTTGCATCGGATCCTGCAACGTACACTTGATAGTTTGTCCTTGGCGGAACAGCAGGCCATAACAAGAGACTGGATCGAAGATCCACAAAGAAAGATGCAATTGACAGCGGATGAAAGGGCATGGCTGAAAGCGCATCCCGTTATCCGCGTCGCCGCAGATGTGAGTTTCCCACCTATAGAATATGTTGGGAATGACGAGAGATTTAGCGGCCTGGCGATGGATTATATGAAAGAGCTTTCTACCATCCTGGGGATCAGCTTTGATACGAGTTCGCGTCTTGACTGGGATAGCAGTGTTAAAAAAGTCGCCGATCGTGAACTTGATCTTTTCTCGGCTGCGGCCGCGACAGTAAAAAGGAAAGAAATAGCGACGTTCACGGATCCTTATATCCGGTTACCTCAAGTTATCTTCTCACTGGATAGCGTACCCTATATCGATGGGCTTACAGGATTAAAAGGCAAGAAAGTAGCTGTCGTACGCGGGTATGCCGTTACCGATCATCTCAAAGCCGGCAATTGGGACGTTGAACTGCAGGAGGTTACCGATGTCCATGAGGGGCTGGATCTATTGCAGGCCAGGGAAGTGGATGCCTATATTGGCAGTATTCTGGTTACCAGCTATGCCATGCGGGAGAAGGGTCTGGCCAATATCCGTGTCGCCGGCCAGACGCCTTTTAAAAACGGGCTTGCCATGGGGGTTCGGAAAGACTGGCCGGAATTTGCTGTCATCCTCCAGAAAGCGCTCAACTCCATTCCCGCCGAAAAGCATCAGCAGCTCCTGCAGAAATGGATTGGTCTGAAAATAGAACCGGCGATCAACTACACGTTGATCTCACAGCTGGCGGCGGCAGGAGCCGTGTTGCTGCTGCTGTTTCTCGGCTGGAATGCCTACCTTCAGAAACGGATGGAAGTACAGCGCAAGAGATATCGCCTGTTGCAGGAGCAATTACGTCAATCCCAGAAGATGGATGCTGTCGGTCAGCTGACAGGCGGTATCGCTCATGACTTCAATAATATTCTGGCTATTATTCTGGGTAATCTGGAATTGTTGCATGAGAGCCTGGATATTCAGCAGGATGATAAAGCCGCAGGCCGAATTGAAGCCGCTTTTGTGGGAGCGCGACGTGGCGCTGAACTGACCAGAAAGCTTCTCAATTTTTCCCGCCGCGATACGGAAGGCACCAAACGGATTTCTGTAAACGACTTCGTTTTGAATGTAGAGGATCTACTTGGTAAGTCGCTGACGGTCGCGATTGATATAAAGTGCCATCTTGCGGATGATCTCTGGCAGGTGGATGTGGATCCGGGTGATCTGCAGGATGCCATTGTTAATCTCTCGATCAACGCCCGGGATGCCATGCCG
>DIYE01000228.1 GCA_002428885.1 Alphaproteobacteria bacterium UBA6062 | reverse complement strand
AAAGCCGTTCGAAATGCTGATGGGCAATATCATAATCATGCAGGAAACGCAGAGAGATCCAACCCGCGAGCCATTCCGCAGACGCATATTTTCCACCGCTTTTCAGGCCATGATCTGCAACAAGCCTGTAGGCTTCGGAGATATGGCCGATCCTCAGGAGCTTGCGGGCCTGAATCTGTCTTTCACGCCACCAGATTTCCGGACGCGGTACAGAGGCATCCTGTTTCAGGAGGATTTCCTGTGCTCCTTCATGTTTTCCCTTGCGGCGGCGCCACTTGGCCCGGTCGAATTGTAGCCCGGGATCATTTAAAAGATGTTTGGGAATTCTTTTCAGCGCCGCATCCACATTCTTTGACATGCGCATCAGGCGGATACGGGCGACAGCTACTTTTTTGGTGTCTTTTCCAACCCGGTCCAGCATCCGGATCGCGTCTACCGCTTTGCGATCCCATAGCAGCCGATCAAGACGGGCTTCATGAAGATCCTTTGACAACAGATTTTTATGCTGTTTTAGAAATTTCTTCTCAAGTCCTGCACTGAAAGAGCCTTCAATCCAGGCTGTCCGGATCCATTCCTCCCCTTTTTCGGTCTGGCCGTCCGCAAGAAGGGCTTCCCCGTAGCGCAACATTCCCATACCGGTCAGCGGTGTCCTGTCAGAAAACCAGGAAAGAGTACGCTCCGTGGAAACCGGATTGACTAAGGCTTCCTCCGCCCGGCGCATCAGGGTTTCCCGGTAAGGCCAGTGGGGGTTGTCGATCATGAAACCGGCAATTTCCTCAAAACTGGCCCCCCCTTTATAGGTCCTGAGCCAGTTCCAGCGGATATATTTGGCGGGCAGGGTATAAGAGGCTTTATCTGCCGTTTTCAATGCCGTTTGCCATTTGCGTTTCCTCATATGAGAAAACGCTTTTTGGTAGCGCCTCAGGTCTGCTTTGTTAATCAGGCCGGTGCTGTAACCGCTGGGTGATACCAGTAACGAGGCCGGACGAACCCTGGGAACCGGAATATTGGCTACGCTCGATGCCGGTAATCTTAAGGCCGCTTCCTGAACAGGTAAGGATCGGGGCGTTGGTACATCCGGGGATTTCTGCCTGGGAACCGGCGGTCTTTTGCTCCGCCGGTCAATGTCATCATCTTCCAGAACAGAGAGGTTTCTGCCTGTCTGGTCCGTTGACGCATAGCCGGGAGAGGGTACCAGCACGACGCTGCACAGAAAGGCTGTCAGCAATGAGATCTGTCTTTGCGGCACGACTGCGTCTCTCCCTGATCCGGTCAACGGATGCATTAGAATTAACTGTAAGCGTCAGCCATTATTTAAACTCTTGTTTACCATTTCGTAAACATGGTTGGACAAATTTGGCTCATCAAGAATTCTTGAAAGCTCCGCCTTCATCAGCGTCTGTCTTTTTCCATCATAGCGTCGCCATTGTCCCAGGGGACTGACAAACCGTGCCGCGATTTGTGGATTGGTTTTATTCAGTTCCAAAATCCGGTCTGCCAGGAATGTGTATCCTTGTCCGGAAGTTGCATGGAAGTGAATTGGATTGCCCGATGCAAAAGCCCCTATCAGGGAGCGGGTGCGGTTTGGGTTCAGGATGGAAAAAGCCTTATGGTCCAATAGCTTTTCAACATCTTTCATGGCTTGTTTGCGGGATGACATTGCCTGGAGCATAAACCACTTGTCAATGACCAGGGCATCCTGTTCCCATCTGCCATAATAATCAGCGAGAGCCTCTTCTCTTTCCTGTGAGGAGGTTTCCACCAGCTTGCCAAGTGCGGCCACCCGGTCTGTCATGTTGGAGGCTTTGGAATACTGATCGAAGGCCAGGGAAATATAGTCCTGTTTTTCCGTCGCTGAGAGGTAGGAGAGGGAGATATTTTTTAGTTTTCTGGCACCTGACGAATCGATGGTCCGGTTTTCCTCATAAAGTCGCCTGAAATCTTTTTCAAACCGCTCGCCAATCGCCCGCGCTGTTGCTTTGCGGCTGTGATGAATGGCATCCACATCGACAACCGCCATTTGCTGACCGATATAGGATTCGCTCGGCAGGGCCATGGCCATGGCACGGAAAGCGGGATCCAGATCATTTTCGGCAAGCAGGCCGGAAAAGGCTTCAAGAAAGGTTTCAGACGGGGCATTGGACGCTGTTCCGGTGCCAAAATTTTCGATCTGCTCCAACAGTGTCCGGGTCGCCAGACGCTGCCCGGCCTCCCATCTGTTAAAAGGATCGCTATCCTTGCGGAACAAAAGATCGAGAGACGTGTCACCCGGATTCTCAGTCAGTTTCACAGGCGAAGAAAATCCTCGAAACAGGGATGGAGTCGGCTTTTCATCAATATCTTCGAAGGTAAAAGTTTGGCTTTTTTCCTTCAAATCCAACAAGGCCGTGCCGTTTTTAAGCAAGTCCTTTCCTGTTTCACCCATCAAACCGACACGGATCGGAATATGTAGTGGATCAGTATTCTCGCCGGCTTTCCGGTTCTTCTGCGTGAAGGTCAGTGAATAGATCCTGGTATCCGCATCATAGGAATCCGTCACCGCAATTTCAGGGGTGCCCGGCTGAATATACCAGCGCCGGAACTGTTTAAGATCGACACCGGAGCCGTCTTCCAGTGCCGCCACAAACTCTTCTGTTGTCACGGCCTGCCCGTCGTGGCGTTCGAAATATAGATCCATGCCTTTGCGGAACTTTTTCTCTCCCAGCAGGGCGTGGATCATGCGGATAACCTCGGCGCCTTTTTCATAAACCGTGGCTGTATAGAAGTTATTGATTTCCACATAGCTTTGCGGCTGGATCGGGTGGGCGAGCGGGCCTGCATCTTCAGGATACTGGGCAGCACGCAGACGCTGCACATTATCGATCCGTTCCACAGCGGCGGAGTTCATATCTGCCGAAAATTGCTGGTCCCTGAAAACGGTCAGGCCTTCTTTCAAAGTGAGCTGGAACCAGTCACGACAGGTAATTCGGTTCCCTGTCCAATTGTGAAAATATTCATGGGCAATAACGCTTTCGATGCCGTCATAGTCTGCATCGGTCGCCGTCTCCCGGGAAGCCAGAACATATTTGGAGTTAAAGATATTGAGACCCTTATTCTCCATCGCTCCCATATTGAAATCGCTGACGGCAACGATCATGAAAATATCGAGATCATATTCCCGGCCGTATTTTTCCTCATCCCATTTCATGGAATGTTTGAGGGAGGACATGGCGTGATCACATTTATCCTCGTTGCCTTTTTCCACAAAGATCTGCAGGGCTACTTTGCGGCCGCTTTGGGTGATAAATTCGTCGTCAACACGGGCGAGATCCCCGGCGACCAGGGCAAACAGATAAGCCGGTTTGGGGTGAGGGTCGACCCAACGGAAGAAGGTCCGACCATCCTTCAGTGTTCCGCTGCCATCGAGATTACCGTTGGACAGCATCACTGGATAGCGATCCCCATCCCCGATGATAGTGGTGGTATAAGTTGCCATGACATCCGGGCGGTCCAGGAAATAAGTGATTTTCCGGAACCCTTCGGCTTCACATTGAGTGCAGAAATTTCCGCTGGATTTGTAGAGACCTTCAAGCGCTGTATTCTGCTGCGGCTTGATCTCCGTTACGATTTCAACAGAGAAATCATCAGAAGGTGCAAGGAAGCTCAGTTCAGTTGATGTCAGTGTGTAATCGGTGGAGGAGAGTTCCACACCATCAACAACGAGCTTCTTTAAAACCAGCTCTTCACCATTCAGGCGAACCTGTCGGGCTCCCGGAGTATTGCGCCGGATTTCAAGGGCAGAACTGACTAGCGTCCTTTCCTCTCCAAGTTCAAAAGTCAGTTGGACATCCGAAATCAGAAAGGTGGGGGGCTGATAATCTTTCAGATAAATTGTGGCTGGTTTCGTTGTCGAAGCGGTTGCGGATGTCACGTCTCAATACCTTTATTTATGCCGGGCTGCACAGAATATCCCGATTGAAAACGGGATCAAGAAGTTGTTGTGATCCCAACTATATGATCTGGTGGAAGAAGGAGCAGACTTCAAGTTCCGCTTAACCGGTGGTCGCTTCTTTTATAAGCCAGTGTTTCATCTCAATCAGCGCAGTCGGTAATTTTTCCGGGGCAGCGGGGTGAACGAGATAGTAGCCGTAAGGACCTGTATCGGCGGTCTGGAAGATACAGGTCAATTTACCCGCGGCAATATCATGCTTTGCGAGGAGAGCCGGCACCAGGGCAACACCGTCACCATTCGCGGCTGCATCCATAGCAAGCGCAGTCTGGTTGAAGCGCATGACTGTGCCTGGCGGTGTCAGGTCGGCGTCGTGAAACAGGGTATTCCAGTGATTGTGACTGTCATGGATAAGAGGAAAGCCAAGCAGATCGCTTAATTCACGAAAAGGACCTGTTGCTTTCAAATAGTCAGGACTGCAAACAGCACATAAATTGAGGGGGGATAGGGGCGTGGCCGTCAGATGCAAAGGGAAAGGCGGTTTCCCTTGACGAATAGCGAGGTCGACGCCGTCTGATGTAAAATTTGCCAACTCTTCGCTGGCAACGGTCACCAATTCAATATCCGGATGACTTTGAGAGAAGGAGGTGAGGCGAGGCACCAGCCATTTGGAGGCAATGGATGGCGGAACGCTTAGCGTTATAACGCTGTTTTTTCCGGCGATTTCAGATGTCGCGTCCTCGATGATTTGCAGCGCCTGTCGCACAGAGGCGGCATATCGTTTCCCCGCCTGCGTTAAGGAGAGGCCTCGTGCCCGCCGATGAAAGAGTTTTAAACCAAGGTCATTCTCCAGTTTTCGCACCTGCTGGGCAACAGCTCCCTGGGTGATATTCAGTTCATCAGCGGCTTTTCGGAAATTCAATGACCGGGCGGAGGCGTCAAACATCCTGAGACTGTTTAGGGGAGGAACAGGCATCTTTTTCTCACTAAGGCAATAGATATTCTACAGTCTAGTAATAGGAAATATGATTGGTCAAGCGTCAGCGGCTGTTTCACTATCACAGCAGATATTATGGAGGATCTAGAGATGAGCGATACAAAAGTTGCCCTGGTCACAGCGGGCGGAAGTGGTCTTGGAGCTGGGGCGGCGAGACAGTTGTCGGAAGATGGTTTTGAAGTTGCCATTCTGTCTTCTTCCGGTAAGGGGAAGGCCTTAGCGGAGGAGCTGGGAGGTGTCGGTGTTACCGGATCCAATCAGTCGGCCGCTGATCTTCAGGCGCTGGTGGATGTGGCTATGGAGAAATGGGGGCGTGTTGATGTACTGATCAATTCTGCCGGGCATGGTCCTAAAGGTGATGTGCTGGAGATCAGCGATGAGGATTGGCACAGTGGGATGGATTATTATCTTCTGAATGTGATCCGTCCGACCCGACTTGTTGCGCCTATCATGATCAAACAGAAGTCAGGCACGATCCTGAATATCTCAACGTTCGCGGCTTTCGAACCAGATCCTCTTTTCCCAACATCGGCCGTTTTCAGAGCTGGCCTGGCCGGTTTCAGCAAACTTTTCTCGGATAAATATGCGGCAGATAACGTCCGGATGAATAATATCCTGCCGGGCTTTATCGACAGTCTTCCGGAAACCGAAGATCGCCGGGCCCGAATTCCCATGGGGCGTTATGGTTATACCGAAGAGGTATCGTCTCTTGTTTCCTATCTGGCATCCGATAAGGCAGCCTATATCACAGGCCAGAATATCCGGATTGACGGCGGACTTACCCGGTCCGTTTAAATAATCTTCCTCTCTTTCTGATCGGCCTGCTTGCGCTGCAGGCCGGCCAGGCAAGACACAACAGATGACTTTTGAGTACCAGAGTACCCTTTTTTCCGGTTTTCGCTGTTTTTGACATAAGTTACTGCTTGCCAAGGATGAAACTGGCCTTATAACTCAATCCTTCGGTCTGACATGCAAAAGGAGATAATCTCAGGCCGGATTTAAACCAACCAATAAAAGGAAACTGTCATGTTTAGAGGATCACTTACCGCTCTTGTTACTCCCTTTAACGGAGAGAGCGTGGACGAAAAGGCGTTCCAATCCTTCGTAGACTGGCAGATAAAATCCGGAACAAAGGGGCTCGTGCCGGTCGGCACGACAGGTGAATCTCCAACGCTTAGCCACCCTGAGCATGACCGGGTTGTCCAGCTTTGCATCGAGGCTGCAGACGGCCGCGCCCCTATTATGGCTGGCGCCGGCTCCAACAATACGGCAGAGGCCATTCGCCTCAGTCAGCATGCCCAGAAAGCGGGCGCTGATGCTGTCCTGATTGCCATGCCTTATTATAACAAGCCGACCCAGGAAGGCATGTACGCTCATTTTGAAGCCCTGAACAATGCCGTGGATATCCCGATCTATATCTACAACATCCCGGGGCGCAGCATTGTCGATATGAGCCCTGAAACCATGGGTGCATTGGCCAAGCTGAAAAATATTGTCGGCGTTAAAGATGCGACGGGCGATGTGTCTCGCGTATCCTTGCAGCGCTTGCATTGCGGTACGGACTTTAACCAGTTGTCGGGCGAAGATGGAACGGCCATCGGCTTTAATGCACATGGCGGAAACGGTTGTATCTCAGTTACATCCAATGTTGCACCGGATCTGGCCTCGCAGATGCAGGAAGCCAGCCTTGCGGGCAATATGGAAGAAGCCCTGCGCCTGCAGGATTTGCTGATGCCTCTGCATCGGGCGCTTTTCCTGTTTGCGAGCCCGGCGCCTGTTAAATATGCCTTGTCGCTGCTCGGTAAATGTAGTCCTGATGTGCGTCTGCCACTGGTCGAAACGCCGGAAAATGTCCAGCAGGAGATCCGGGCGGCCATGCGCCACGCGGGTATTCTTGACTAAGAGATCAGGGGTCCAGAGGAGAAACGGTTCCCGCTATGGGTAGCAAGACAATCGCGGAAAACCGGAAGGCCCGGTATAACTACTTCATCAACGAAGAGTATGAAGCAGGGATTATGCTTGTCGGTACGGAGGTGAAAAGCCTCCGGGCCGGCGGTGCTAATATCCAGGAATCCTATGCTTCCTTCGAAAATGAAGGGCTGTATCTGGTGAATGCCCATATTGCCGAATATGATTTTGGCAACCGGTTTAATCACGCGCCGTCTCGCCCTCGCAAACTGCTGATGCACAAGAAGGAGCTTGCCAAGCTGGAAGCACAAATCCAGCGGGCCGGTAAAACGCTTGTGCCTCTATCCCTGTATTTTAATGAAAAGGGTAAGGTGAAGGTCAAGCTGGGCCTTGCCTCCGGTAAGAAACAGCATGACAAGCGGGCAACCGAAAAGGCTCGCGACTGGAATCGGGAAAAACAGCGCCTGCTGAAGAACGGCTAGGTTCTGACCTTAGAACTATTGCCGTTACTGCAGGGTGTGACCTTTCGGATCCAGATCTTCCAGATTGATATCATGGGAGAATTCAAGCCCAAGTGACTGGTCTCTAACCCAGACAACATGACCTTTGCGTTCCTTCTCGAAGGCAACAGAGGACCGAATGGTGACCGGTGTTCCAATGGGCAGGTCCAGGGGAACCCAGACGCAGGCACCCCCCTCACTGAAATCGAGCATATTCCCGTTAAAACGCTTGCTGCTGACCAGCAGGGTTGCCGGGCAGTTGATCTGCAGTCTTTCATGTTTGCGAACAAATTTCTTCGGAAGCTGGTCGTCCTGGCTGATGGGTAGGCTGCCGGGAGGAAGAGAAGCCAGGGCCGCAGGTTGATACTGACTGTCCTTTCTTTCCCGGGTCTTGACCGAGATATGGATCTTCTCGGTTCCCGGAATTTGCTGCCTGGAAAAATGAGTGTCCGCCCTTGCAACAGATCTGATTAAGGTGCGTTTTGGCAGTTTTGAATTCAGATGATCAACCCAACTTTCTTCAGCCATGCATCCAAGAGGGTCAGGTGTGCTGAGATCGTCAAGCTTTTCTGTCTTAAATTTAAGACCATGCTCCATGGCTTTGGCAATCAGCCATTGCAAGGCAATGTCGGAAAGACGGCTGTCCCGTTGACCGCCGGTAACATTGCTGTGCTTTCCGGCAAACCAGACCTGTTCAATGGCATCCAGTTGTCTGGCATTCGAACCTGACAGGATATTGGGTATGAAGTCAGGATTGGTTTCGTCCAGGGCAAAGGCTTGATAGATAGCTTCGATATTGCTGCTGACCTGATTTCTGTGAAATTCAGTCCAGAGTCGACTAATCGGCCGCAGAAAGGCGGTGGGAACACCATACATGCCGACAGGATCCCAGCATCCCAGGAATTTAATCTGGACATCTCTTGATTTAAACCGGGAGCGAAGCTCCTGGCCGGACAGGCTGCTGCGGGCATTTTCCGTCAGCCGACTATAAGTATAGGCGTCTTTCAGGTTGCGGAAGGATTCAAGATGCAAAAGACCGGATATACTGATCATTTCGGCCAGGCACTGAAGAGCAAAGCCGCCGCGACCGGCGCCGATCAGATAGATTTCATCCCCGTCCATATAGTTATGCATGAGGAAACGATAGGTTTGTAACACTTCCTGGCGAAGCCCGGTCCCAAGCAACCGGTTTATCCTGACACGCAAAGACGTTTCAGAACGGCTGTCGCCCATTAGATAGCTGATCTGCCTGATGCCGCTATCATCTTCTGAAGAAAGGCATTGGTGAGCCAGGCTTGCATTGCCGGTAACCGGACGTTTGCGGCTTCGCAACTGTGAGGACGTCCAGCTACTGTCATTAAAAACAACCAGTTTTCGCGTCATCTTATCCACTCCCGATACTCTGCGGGTGTATTCGTCAAAAATAGCGCCCCCGGCCTTTCAGGAGAGTGTCCTCTCAAGAGTATAACAATTTGTTAAAATTTTAGGAAATTTGCCGGAAAGACTGCTTTTGTGACGAGAATCCGGAGAGTTAAGCACCATAATATGGTGTTTTTATGGTCGTCAGCTATGACGCAGCGCGAAAAGCTGTTGTGAGAAAGAAGGCGAGAGGAGGGATCAGGAAGGGTATTATGCGGACTGTTCTACATCATCGTAAGGTTCATAATCGTCGTAATCATCATCATAGTCGTCGTAATCATCCGATGAACGAGGGCTGCCCGCCCGACCGATTTTATCCTGCATTTCTTTGAGTTCAATAAAGAAATCCGCCTGTCTGCGAAGCTCGTCAGCAATCATGGGTGGGCTTGTTTTAACCGTGCTGGCAACGGTTACCCGAACGCCTCTGCGCTGGATGGCTTCAACCAGGCGCCGAAAGTCACCATCTCCGGAAAACAGGACAGCATGATCAATCCGATCACTAAGCTCCATCATGTCGATGGCAAGCTCGATATCCATATTGCCTTTAAATTTTCGGCGGCCGGTGGCATCCGTAAATTCTTTGGTGGGCTTGGTCACCATGGTGTAGCCGTTATAATCCAGCCAGTCGACCAGGGGACGGATAGGGGAGTATTCCTGCTCCTCCATCAGGGCCGTGTAATAGAAGGCACGCACCAGTCTTCCCTGGGACGTGAATTCACTGAGGAGTTTTTTGTAATCAATATCGAACCCCAATGCCCGGGCAGACGCATAGAGGTTGGAGCCATCAATGAAGAGGGCAATGCGTTCTTCAGCGTAAAAAGTCATGTTGTGTCCGGTATTCTTATTGATTTTTGTTCTCGCGATTGTCGGCGGTGTGTGATACCGACGCGTATATGCATAACAAAATCAACTTTTTTTCACCAGAGAATAATTTGGCTAAGCCCTTAATTTTAATAAAAAATGATCTATTCATATATTGAAAAGGCTGTATTTCCGCCCGCCGCAGAACGTTTTGAGGTAAACAAATGATCCTTGTCGGAATGGGGGCCAATCTAGAACATCCCGTTCATGGAGAACCGGTGAATAGTCTCAAGGCGGCTATCCGGGAATTGGAGAAAAAACAGGTAGAAATTATCCGCCAGTCGAGTTGGTACCGGACGGCACCGGTCCCCATCTCCGATCAACCCTGGTTTGTCAATGCGGTGCTGAGTGTATCAACAGAGCGATCCGCCGGTGAATTTCTCTCCCTGCTGCATGATGTGGAACGGGAATTTGGTAGAATTCGGGATGTGAAATGGGAAGCGCGGGTTCTGGACCTGGATTTGTTGGCCTATGATGCCGTCGTGACGGATAATCGTGAGCAGGCCAGCGGAGATGTCGTGCCGCATCCTTTTATGCAGGAAAGAGCCTTTGTTTTGGCGCCGCTTACGGAAATAGCGCCGGACTGGCGACATCCGGTCCTGGACCTGACTGCGAAAGAGCTTCTGGCTGCGCTGGATACGGAGCAGGAATTCGAAATTGTGCCCCTGGAAGCACAATAGGAACATAAAACGGCTGATAAGGCCGGTTTTTCAAGGAAATAGGGATGGTTTATCTTGCTTCTTGCTTCGCAAAGGAATAAGAAGAGGATTAAATCACATACATTTGGAGTATTGTATATGGCTCGCGTGACCGTTGAAGATTGCGTCCAGAAGGTTCCTAACCGTTTTGAGCTTGTCCTGCTGGCAGCCCGTCGTGCACGGGGGATCGCTGCCGGATCCATGCTGACAGTGGATCGCGACAATGACAAAAACCCGGTTGTTGCTTTGCGCGAAATCGGCGATGACACCATTGATCTTGATGATCTGAAAACAAGCCTGGTTCATACCCTGCAGCGTCGTGTTGAAGTGGATGAGCCGGAAGAAGATAATATGGCTGCTCTGATGAGTTCCAGCAGTGAATGGGCCGGTGTTGTCCAGGATGCAGGACCGCAGGAAACATTCTCTGCGGAAGAAGTCGGCGCCACCAGTTCTGAAGCTGCTCCGGCTGCTGCTCCTGAAGCGCCGGAAGATCCTTTTTCCTGAGCAGTCTTCCTCACGTAATTTGATGGGGGCGTTTGGCGGTTGTTTTGACAATCCCGCGCCCCCATTTTGTCTATAAGAGGCCTCTCAACAGTGGCCGGGAGTTTTGATCGCGGATTGTGTAGATGTTAAGGCAAGTCGAACTTGTAGAACGTGTTCTCAGTTATGACCCTCAGGCAGATGAGGATCTGCTTAACCGCGCATATATTTTTACCGTCAAAACCCATGGCAGCCAGACCCGGGCATCCGGGGATCCTTACTTTTCTCACCCTATTGAAGTCGCCGGTATCCTGACTGAGCTGAAGCTCGATACCGCCACGATCATTACAGCCCTTCTCCACGATACAATCGAAGATACCGTTGCCACCAAGGAGGAGATCGAAAAGATCTTCGGAACGGAAATCAGTGTTCTGGTGGACGGCGTTACGAAATTGTCGCAGCTCGAGCTGCAATCCGACCGTACCAAGCAGGCTGAAAATTTCTCCAAGCTCCTGGTTGCCATGTCCAACGATATCCGGGTGCTGTTGGTAAAACTGGCGGATCGTCTGCATAACATGCGGACCCTGCATTTTATAAAGAAACCGGAAAAGCGGGTTCGCATCGCTACGGAGACCATGGAAATCTATGCGCCACTGGCAGAGCGGATCGGCATTCAGAGTTTCCGGGATGAACTGGAAGATCTCGCCTTTGTCGAGCTTAATAATGAAGCCCGTAAATCCATTTTGCGTCGCCTTGATTATCTGCGGGCAGAAGGGGAAGATCTGGTTTCGGACATCGTTCAGAATCTGAAAAATGACCTGAGTGAAGCGGGTTTTCAGGCCGATGTTGCTGGTCGGGAAAAACGGCCGTATTCCATCTGGCGCAAGATGGAAAAGAACAATGTCGCCTTTGAGCAGCTTTCCGACATTATAGCCTTCCGGGTCATCGTTTTCACGGTAGAGCAATGCTATCATGTGCTGGGTAATCTGCATGCCAAATATGCCATGGTGCCGGGTCGTTTCAAGGATTATATCTCGACTCCGAAACGCAATAATTACCGCTCACTGCATACCACTATTATCGGACCTGAACGGCAACGGATTGAAGTGCAGATCCGAACCCGGGAGATGCATGAAACCAACGAGTTTGGTGTTGCTGCTCACTGGCAGTATAAGCAACAGATCGGTGCAGGGGATCTGGTCAAGGAAGGGCAGCAATATCGCTGGTTGCGCGAATTGCTGGAGATCCTGGAAGAAGCTTCTGATCCTGATGAGTTTCTTGAACATACCAAGCTCAATATGTACCAGGATCAGGTCTTTTGTTTTTCTCCAAAGGGTGACCTGATTTCCCTGCCGGCGGGCAGTAGTCCTGTGGATTTTGCTTATGCGGTTCATACCCGGGTTGGCGATACCTGCGTCGGATCAAAGATTAACGGCCGCATGGCACCGCTCCGGACGGTTTTGAGAAATGGTGATCAGGTCGAGATCCTGCGCTCCAAAAACCAGACACCGTCTCCTACCTGGGAGAGCTTTGTTGTCAGCGGTAAGGCGCGCTCCGCCATTCGTCGTTTTATCCGTCACCAGCAGCGGGACCAGTATGTGGAACTGGGCCGATCCATTGCTGAAAAAGCATTTCGAACGGACGGAAAACCTTTTACCGAGAAGGCTTTGGCACCGGTTCTCAAAGTCTGGGGACTGGAATCTGTTGAGGATATTTATTATTCCCTTGGTGATGGAACCCACACAGGCAGGCAACTGGTTGAGATCGTCTTTCCGGGTGAGAAGAAAACGGAACAGAAAGAAAATATTGTTCCGATCAACAAACCCAAACCGGCTAAAGGCAAAAAAAGCGACCATGCTGTACCCATCCGGGGGCTTATCCCGGGTATGGCCATGCACCTGGCTGGTTGCTGCCATCCATTGCCGGGTGATCGGATTGTCGGCATTGTGACCACCGGCAAAGGGGTGACCATCCATACGATCCATTGCGATACCCTGGAACAGTTCGCGGAGGTTCCGGAACGCTGGCTGGATGTGTCCTGGGATCAGGACAACCAGGATAATGACCTTCTGGTCGGAAGAATGACGGTCGTCATGGCTAATGAGGCCGGTGCTTTATCCAGTGTGACCTCAACAATTGCGGCGAATAATGGGAATATTAACAATCTGCTGATATCTCATAGAAGTGAGGACTTTTTTGAAATGCGGATTGATGTTCAGGTCCGGGATGTAAAACACCTGACCAATATCATGGCCGCTTTGCGGGCTGATCCGGTCATCAGTTCCGTTGAGCGCGCAACAAACTGACGAGAGTGAAAGAAAAACAGATGAGATCTGAGGACGTTCTGAACCATTTCCGGGAAAGCGAAGCCTTGTTGGAGGGGCATTTCCTGTTGAGTTCCGGCTTGCATTCCGACCGGTATCTGCAATGCGCCCGCGTCCTGATGCATCCAGACCGGGCAGCCGCTCTCTGCCGGGCTCTTGCAGATCAGGTCATCGGCGCGCTTGGCAAAGACAGTGTGGATATGGTTGTTGCACCGGCCATGGGCGGTGTTGTTGTCGGCTATGAGATGGCTCGTCAACTTGGCGTTCCCGGCATCTTTACGGAGCGGGTTGACGGTACCTTCGCCTTCCGGCGGGGCTTTGATGTTCCTGAAGGAGCCCGGGTTATCATGTCAGAGGATATTGTCACCACCGGTAAATCCAGCCGCGAATGCATCGAGGTGATCAGAAAGGCGGGAGGTAATGTCGTCGGTGCTACCTGCCTGATTGACCGGTCCAATGGAACGGCTGATGTGGGGGTGCCGTTATTTTCCCTGATGGGAATGGATGTGCCGACTTATGAGCCTGATAATCTGCCCTCTCACCTTGCGGGAACAACGGCTGTAAAGCCGGGCAGCCGTAATCTCACGTAGGCGAGGCGGCCGATGTTCAAGCGGGATACTAAACCCAGCAGAATGAAGCAGGTTGCCGACTTTTTCTGGCCTTCCATTGGTTTCAAGCGTTCGACACGCTATTTGGGATACCGGCTGGCCAGGCTGCCGGGAACACCTTATTCCCTGGCTGCCGGTTTTGCTTTCGGAGCGGCGATTTCCTTTACGCCCTTTGTCGGGTTACATTTCCTGTTTGGCGGTATACTGGCCTGGATTTTCCGGGCTAATATTATTGCATCAGCCATTGGGACAGCCGTTGGTAACCCCTGGACCTTCCCGTTTATCTGGGCCGCAATCTACCATGTCGGATACTGGATGCTAGGGAGAGATCATTCCGGGGATGGTGGTTTCAGTGCTGATACGATTGAGAATTTTACCAATAATCTCTTTCATGACGGCTGGCAGAGTGTTGCCGATATTTTCTCGGCTGTTCTGTTTCCGATGCTGGTCGGCTCCATTCCGTTCTTTATCGCGTCCTGGATCATTTTTTTCTATCCCTTGCGGGCACTTATCCGTAAGTTTCATGACAAACGGGCGAAAGCCCTGTCGGCGGCACGTTCCCAGCGTATCGCGACAGCATCTGCCATGATGAAGGAACGTATTGAAAACCGGGGCTGATATGAAGCATTTGAGACTTGGCGTTAATATCGATCATGTAGCGACAATCCGTAATGCCCGCGGGGGTATACATCCCGATCCGTTGAGAGCCGCCAAGATGGCGGAAAAGGCCGGTGCTGATGGCATTACCGCGCATCTCAGGGAAGATCGTCGGCATATTGCCGATAAGGATATTTCTCTTCTGGCAGAAAATCTGACGATTCCGCTGAATTTTGAAATGGCGGCGACAGAGGAAATGCTGGACATCGCCTTGGCTCATCGCCCGCATGCCAGTTGCCTGGTCCCTGAAAAAAGGGAAGAGCGTACAACGGAAGGTGGGCTGGATGTGGCCGGCGGCCACAATATGCTGT